>NZ_JBANBK010000003.1:0-214642 GCF_053572325.1 Bradyrhizobium sp. UFLA05-112
GCGCGAACCGTCGATGCGGTCTGCGCCGCAATCGGTCACGCACTCGATGCCTTCACCCCCGAGGAATGCGCCAACTACCTCAAAAATTCAGGCTATCGAACTTAATGCCATCACGCTTTAGGGCACCCGCCGCCCGCGCATGTCCTTGCCGTTCTGGTGCAGCGTCAGCATCGGCGCTGCGCCGTCCTCGGGCCTTGCGAAAGTGAGCTGAGCGTCGACGACGCGGTAGAAGAAATCCGTCTCGCTCTCGGCAAATACCTCATATTCGGCCTGCCCGGTCGCCTGCACGAACAGATGGCTGCCGTCGGCGCGCACCGTCAGCACGAAGGTCGCTGCGATCTGGTAGCGGCCCATATAGGCTGTGAGCAGCGCCGGATCGACGGGGACCTCGTGCCGGATCTTCGGTGGCGGATAGACCGGGTTGATCATGTTCAGTGCGAGCGAGGTGTTGGCGCCATAATCGTTCGCATTCGACAGCAGGATGGATGCCTTCCCGGTACTGGTCGAATAGCCGATGAAGGTCGCATAGCCGCCGGTGCCGCCGTCCTTCCAGATCACCTCGTCGTCGAAGCGCAAGCTGGTGAACCAGCCCATGGCAACGTCACGCTGCGGCTCTCGCGGACGCCGCAGCGACAGCGTCATCCTCATGGCGGCATCGAGCGGCGTGTCGCGCGTGCCCTGATAGGCCTCGACGAACTTGAAGAGGTCGTTCAAGGTCGAGGCGCAGCGCGCCGGCGCCTGCGAGCGCATCGAGGTCCCAATTCGCCACGGGTGCCAACGCTGTATTGTGGCCTGGCGCCAGGCGCTCGCGCAGCGCGGCGGAAAGCGTGATCCGCGTGTCGTCCATGCCGAGCGGCGCGCAGATGCGCGAAGTGACGAGCTCCTCGTAACTTTTGCCCGCGCGCAGTGCCAATACGTGCCCGAGCAGGCCGAAGCCGAGATTGGCGTATTCGTAGTGCTTGCCCGGCGTGTAGGCGAGCCTGTAGCTCGACAGGAAATCGTAGAGCCGATCGGCGGTGTAGTCGGCATACGGATTGGTGGGGTCCTTCGGCGCAAAATTGTTGGGCATGTTCGGCAGGCCGGAAGTGTAGGTCGCTAGATCCAGCAAGGTGATCGGGACGCCCTGATATTCCGGCATCCTGACCCGCTCGGGCAGGAACTTGGCCGCGGGATCATCCAGCGCCACCTCGCCTCGTCCGACCATCTCGGCCAGCAGCAAGGCGGTGAAGACCTTTGTGATCGAGCCGATCTCGAAGACGGTGTCGGCGTCGAGCGCGCGATTATTGGCGGCTCCCGAACGCCCATGGGTCGCGACGATGCGGCGACCGCCGTCGATGCGACCCGCCACGAGCCCCATGGTCTCGTGGCCGGTCTCGATGTGGTCCTCGAGCAAGGCCGCGAGCTCCTGCTCAGGCAGGGACTGAGCATGCAGCCGCGCGCCGCCAAGTAGAAGTGCGGAGCCTCCGAGGAGAACCGAGCGGCGATGCAGCATCATACAAGGTCTCGTATGCGGCGCTCGCGCCGAACGGCCGATTAGTAGCCGAGCAATGCTAGTCGAGCTGCGCGACAGACTCCAGAGCTGCTACGTTAAATTGCGCCGATATCGGCAAGGCAGGCTTGCGTCAGCGTCATGCGATCGGCGATGTGACGCGGCTCGCGGCAATCCATGTTGAGCGCGAACACGGTGCGCGCGTCGCCCTTCTCGGCCCAGCCGACCATCCAGCCGAGCGAGCCCTGCTCCTTACCCGTGAGGCCGGACTTGGCACGGATGATGGAGGTGCCGACTTTCGTCACCGGCAGGATATCGCAGACGAGATCCTGGCTGCGCCCGGAGATCGGCAGCGCGCGGCGCCGCAGCCGGTCGACGAAGTCGATCTGGTCCATGGGATCGATGCGCAGGTTTCCGGTCAGCCAGAACTGGTCGATGCCGCCGCCGATGTCGCGATTGCCATATTCGAAGAGGTCGACGTATTTTTGCATCCGCTCCTGGCCGATGCGGCGCGCGATCTCCTGATAGACCGGCACCGCGCTGACCGCGATGGCGCTGCGCAGCGTGTGATCCCTGTTCCAGGCCTCGATGTCGCGCTTCACGCCGTCCCAGGGGAAGACATCCTTGTCCACGTCCTGCACCACGCCGGTTTCCAGCCCGATCAGCGAGTTGGGAATCTTGAAGGTCGAGGCCGGCAGCCGCGGCTCGGCGGAGCGCTCCTTGTCGCTCAGGATAATCATGTAGTCGTCGACCTTGTAGCCGACGAAGGTGCCGGCCGTGCCGGCTTCCGTAAAACGCTTCGCGAGGCTGTCGCGAACTTCGCTAAGCGGCGGCGCAACATTGGCGAGCGCGCGCGATGGCAGGATGGCGCTGGCGGCGAGAAGGCCGAGAGTAGAGCGACGGGTCAGCAAGGGCGGTATCCGTTCAATGGTCGGTAGCGACAGTGCAGCCGGTTTCGTGGTGAAACGATGACAGCGTTTTGGCGCGGCTTTAGCGCACCCGGCCCGACAGCCGCAGCACGAACACCAAGACCTCGGCCACGGCCTTGTAGAGGTCCGGCGGGATTTCGTCGCCGAGCTCGACCTTGGACAACGCGCCCGCCAGCACCTCGTTCTCCTCGATCGGAATGTCGTGGGCCTTTGCCAGTTCCACGATCTTGGCGCCGATCGTGCCCTTGCCCTTGGCGACGACCCGCGGCGCACCGCTGCCCTTCTCGTAATGCAGGGCGATGGCGAGCTTGCTCTCCTCGCTCATGTCGCGCGATCCAGAAAGTGCCCGGCGCGCGCCGGTTGCGGCTGCGGCGGCGTGCCGTCGCGGATCACGATGTCGCCGGGCTTGAGATCGGCTTTGGCCAGCGCCTTGCTGAGCTCGCCGGCGCCGTCGCGCAATTGCTGCGCGGTGGCAGGACGTTCCGCCCACATCCGCACAAATGTCTTGTCGCCATTGAGCGTGATCAGGGCATGCACGGGGCCGGCCGGCTCGACGTTGAGCGAGAAGCGCGCGCGCCAGGCCTTTTTCGCCGGATCGGACTCGCTGCCACCACCGTCGCGCGTAATCTCGAACTGTGCCATCGCGGTGCCTTGGGGCGTGGCGAAGGGAATTTCGAACGCCCATTGCGGCACGGACGGATCGACGCGTTGGCCGCTGGCATCGACGCGATCCGGAAGTGATGCGACCTGCAACAAAGTCTGCCGCGCGATCGCGGCGTCGGTGTCGTCGAGCAGCCGGTGCACGGTCTGACTCAGCGGAGCATCTGATGCCAGCGAGGCCGCTGGGATCGCCTGCGGCGATGGCAGCGCACCGCGAAATGGCGGCGGCGCGGTCGCCGCACGCGGCATCGTGTCGAGGCTGTGCGCGTCCGGCGCCGCGGCTTTGGATGCCGCAAACGCGGCGCCCATGGCATGCGGCAGCTCTTGCACGGCTTCCTGGAGCAGGCTCAGCGCGACGCCGGGTGACACGGCGCGCGGCAGCGCGCCTTCGGTCATGGCCTCGGTGAGCGCGGCCGCGATATCGGCGCCGTGCGGCGCCTGCAGCGTCTGGCCTGGGCCAGCTTCAGGTGAGAGCGGCGGCGCCTGGAACGTTTCGCCAGCAATCTGCTCGAGCGAGGTCACGGCCCGCGCCACGGCCGCAGGCGCGGCGGGAAGCGCGTTTGCCGGTGCCGCCACTTGCGGCGCCAAAGTTTCAACCGCGCCCGACGTTGCAGCGAGCGTCTGGCGCAGCACGAGAAGCGCCGCCTTCAGATCAGGAACGGTGCCGCTTGCAGGCATCAGCCCTGACGCCAGCGAGGCCTCGAGGAAGATCCCGGATTTCTGGAACGCGGACTCGATGTCGCCACCGTCGAGCTGCGGACCGAGTGGTGTCTGCTGCGCCAGCACGTCCAGCACGGCCTGCTTCAGCCCGGCCGGCAGGTCACTGTTGGTGACGACCGAGGCGAGATTGGCAAACAGCGGCGCCTGGCTGCCCTGCTTGGTCACCGCCTCACTGGAGGCCACCGAAACGGCGATCTGCTCGAGCGGCGTCAGGAGATTGCGCCCAGCGGTCGCGGACGGCGCGAGCGTGGGCGCGTCGGTGAGCGCGACCGCACCTGGCGTCAGCGTGACCTGATCGGTCGCCGCCCCGTCCGTTCCGTTGACGATCGCAAGGCGTACGGTGCCATCGCTCTGCGACACCGCGAGCTGGAGGTTCTGCCCCGGCGACAGCGCCACCTCCGACATAACGTCAATCGAGAGGTTGGCGATCGCGATGCGTACGAGATTGTCGGCCATCACGCTGACGACCTTGGCGTCGACGACCGAGCCCGCCTGGAGCACGAGCTCCGGCGTTGCCGTATCGGCTACGGAGGTGGCGGCGCTGACTGATACAATCGAGCTTATCGGCGTCGGCATGTTTTCAGGACCCGCGGAACGCGAGCAACCCTAGCCATCCGTCGTAAACCTCCCGTTAAGGACCTTGCGTCGGGAGCCCGTTCACGGCCTCGAGGACCACCACCGCCGCGGCAAAATCCTTCAGCCGGGCGGCGCGGCGGCCGGCCGCCTCCTCATCCACGCCCCACTGATCGGCGTTCCAGTCCTCGTCGACATGGGCGGCGGCCCAGACCTGGTCGGCATCACGCGCCCGATGCGCCAGGGCGAGGGCCAGCAGCGCCGAGCCCGTCAGCGTCGTGATCACGTGCAAAGCTGCGACCGACCAGGGATCCCCGGGCAGGGCCGCCCGCGCGGCCGCGATCGCCTGCTCCGGCTGGGTGACATGCATGATGCCCTCGGACAGGATGAAATGCGCGCCAAGCGTCTCGGCCGCCCAGAACAGCACGGGGTCCCAATGCACGGCCTCGCGGGCCACCAGGCCCTCGGGATGGCCGGCGCGATAGAACAGCAGGTCGGACTGGAGGTATTTTGCGAGGTCATCGCTGACGAGATCGACGCGGCCGACCACGCCCTCGACCACGCTGTTGGCGAGCCGCGTCAGCGGCATGGTCATGGGGTCGATCGTCTCCGCCTGGCCCGCCCATTCCGCGGCGACCGCGTCGGCGAGCAGCTTCGCGGGGATGACAACCTGGCGGCCGGACGGCGTCTTGATCGGCTTGCCGTCGAGCGTGATGGCGAAGCCGCCCTCGGCCTCCGCAACGCCCGCCTGCGCATAGAAACGCTTGCGCAGGGGCGCCCGGGAGGCAGCCCGCGCGGCCTCCTGCGGATCGAGCCGGGACTGGCCCGCAACCTCGTCAAACAATTCACGCATTCGGTTTTCGACCCTAATCCCTGGATGCTAGGCTTCTAAAGTATGTCCGGCAGCCGATAAAGCGAGCGGCAGGCATGAAGGAAATCGCTGGCATTATGGCCCTGTTCGCCGGCTTCTGGTCGGTTGTCGCCGAGGCCGGTTTCCGCTCGCCGGAATCGCTGGTGCGCAACGTCTATGCCCATTACGGCCGGGGTGCACCGGAGTTCTCGAAAGGCCTGCCGCGAGATGCTCCGACCGCGCGCCAGTTCTTCGACCCCAGCCTGCGCAAGGTCTGGAGCAGCCAGCGGAGCGAGCCCTACGATTTCCTGGTGCAAAGCCAGACCTGGACACTCGGCCCGGTCGCGATCTCGGTGCTTCGCAAGCAATACGACAAGACCTATGTCGCGGCGCTGTTCGACAATAACGGCCGTCGGGTGACGCTGAACTTCATCCTGGTCGACGGGCCGGAAGGCTGGCTGATCACCGACGTCGAGAGCCCGCATGACAGCCTGCGGATGTTTCTGGAGCAGTTCAGGAACTAGCGGGCCCCTGTCACACTCGCCGCTGTCATGCCCCGCGCAGTGATCTGTCCGGTCTAAACAGCAGGCGGGGCATCCAGTACGCCGCGGCTTATCGATTCAATCACAGCCGTCTCGGAGTACTGGATCGCCCGGTCGAGCGATGACAACTGAGGATGTGGCGGGATGACCTACTGGTTCGCGCACATGCGTGAATACGTGCCGCGATCGGCTGGGCTAAGCCCCGCCCCGGCAGCGTCATCGAGGCATTTGCTGATGCGGTCGCTGAATGAGGATCGTGGCGCCGGTCTGTAATTGTTGCTCGGCCGCGCATCGAGCTGCGGGACTTTCGGTATCTCGATCTTTGGCGGTGGCGGCGGAGGAGGCGGTGGTGGCAGCAATAGCGGCGAGGTGCCCGGCACCAGCGTCTGCGCGAAACTGCCCTGCCCCGCCGCGAGCGCAGCTAGAACCACCAGGATGGAGAGCGTCGCCTTCATGGAGGACATGTCGTGCTCCTCCCGTGGTCGCGCAAGCGGATTACTCCTCCGGCGCGTTCTCGATCGGATCAAATCTTGTTGCGTCGAGGCCAAGCAGGTTCCACGACTGCTGCATGTGCGGCGGCAGCGGAGCGCTGGCGTCGATGACCCCACCGCGCGGATGCGGAATGACGATACGGCGCGCGAGCAGATGCAGCCGGTTTTGCAGGCCGCCCGGCAATTCCCAGTTCTCGATGTTGAAGTATTTGGGATCGCCGATGATGGGATGGCCGATATGGGCCATGTGGGCGCGAAGCTGGTGCGTGCGCCCGGTCACCGGCTTCAGCGACACCCAGGTGAGCTTGTTGCCGGCGGTCTCGACCACCGCATAGTAGGTCACCGCGTGGCTCGCGCCCTCGTCGCCATGTTGGGCGATGCGCATGATGGTGTCGTCCTCGCTCTCCTCTTTCGCGAGGAAGGTCGAGATGCGGCCCTGCTTCGGCTTCGGCAGACCCGGCACCAGCGCCCAATAGATCTTCCGTGCCGAACGCGAGCGGAAGGCACCGGTGAGATGGGTCGCGGCAAAGCGCGTCTTCGCGATCAACAGGCAGCCTGACGTGTCCTTGTCGATGCGATGCACCAGGCGTGGCTTCTGCCCCTTGGCGTCCCGCATCACTTCCAACATCTGGTCGATGTGCCGCGTGGTGCCGGAGCCCCCCTGCACCGCAAGCCCCGCCGGCTTGTTGAGCACGAGGACGTCGTCGTCCTCGTAGAGCGTCATCTCCTTGAGCGCTTGAAGCGTTTTTTGCGCGGCTTCGGAGAGCGCGCCGGGCAGCTTCGGCGTATCCAGCTTCAACGGCGGAATGCGGACGCTCTGCCCCTCCTCCAGCCGGTCCTTGCTGTCGACCCGCTTGCCGTCGACGCGCAGTTCGCCTTTGCGCACGACGCGCTGGATGTGGGAGAACGACAGCCCTGGGAAACGCGCCTCCAGAAACCGATCGACGCGCATGTTGTTCTCGTCGGCCGTCACGGTGACGGTCTGCACCTTGGTCGGCAGCAGCGCCTCGACGGGCTTTGCGCTCGCCGGCTCAGGCGCACGCCGCTCGGTGCGCTCGCTAGCGAAACGTGGCGGCTTCGAACCCGGCTTGCCGCCCGGCCGCGGCCCTGCCTTCTGCGCGCTACGCGCCTTGAACGGACGCGCTTCCTTGCGTTCATCACGCGAGCGGGGCTTTGGGTTGGTTCTCTTGATGCGGCGGCTCATGGTTGTCTGCCTAGCCTAAAAGCGGCTTCTCGTCACGACGAAATGGCCGATTTCAACGCGAGCCGCCCCGCTCCTTCCGCAGCTTCGCCCAGTAATCCAGCCGCTTCCTGATCTCCCGCTCAAACCCGCGCTCGGGCGGGTCGTAGAAGGTCTGGCGTCCAAGGGCCTCCGGGAAATAGTCCTGGCCGGAAAACGCGTCGGGCGCGTCGTGGTCGTATTCGTAGGCTGCGCCATAGCCCTCCGACTTCATCAGACCGGTGGGCGCGTTGAGGATGTGCTTCGGCGGCAGCAGGGAGCCGGCCTGCTTTGCGGTCTGCATCGCGGCGCCGAAGGCAGCGTAGACTGCGTTCGATTTCGGCGCGGTGGCGAGATAGACGACGGCCTGGGCGATCGCGAGCTCGCCTTCGGGATGACCCAGGAAGTCGAAGGCGTCCTTCGCCGCATTCGCGATGACGAGCGCCTGCGGATCGGCAAGGCCGATGTCCTCGACCGCCATGCGCACCACGCGCCGCGCCAGGAACAGCGGATCCTCGCCGGCGTCCAGCATGCGCGCAAGATAATAGAGCGCCGCGTCCGGATCTGAGCCGCGCACGGACTTATGCAGGGCCGAGATCAGGTTGTAGTGGCCGTCGGCGGACTTGTCGTAGATCGGCGCGCGGCGCTGCAAGATGTCCTGCAACTGCTCGGCCGTGAATATCTCGCCGGCGCGCGCGGAACGCCAGACTTCCTCGACCAGCGTCAGCGCAGCACGGCCGTCGCCGTCGGCCATGCGTGCGAGCGCGGCGCGCGCCTCCGCATCCAGCGGCAGCTTCTTGCCCTCGACGACTTCCGCATGCGCGAACAGTTTTTCGATTGCTGCGGCGTCGAGCGAATGGAACACCAGCACGCGGGCGCGCGAGAGCAACGCCGCGTTGAGCTCGAAGGACGGATTTTCGGTGGTGGCGCCGACCATCACCACCGTTCCGTCCTCCATCACCGGCAGAAAGGAATCCTGCTGCGCGCGGTTGAAGCGATGCACCTCGTCGACGAACAGCAGCGTGCCCTTGCCCATCTCGCGGCGGGCGCGCGCGGCGTCAAAGGCCTTTTTCAGGTCGGCGACGCCGGAGAATACCGCGGAGATCTGCTCGAAATGCAGGTCGGTGGCGTCAGCGAGCAGCCGCGCCACGGTGGTCTTGCCGGTGCCCGGCGGTCCCCAGAACACCAGCGAGCCGAGCGTACGCGTCGCCAGCATGCGTGTCAGCGCGCCGTCCGGGCCGAGGATGTGGTCCTGACCCACGACCTCCGACAGCGCGCGCGGGCGCAGGCGGTCCGGCAGCGGATGCGGGGCATCGTGATCGAGCCCAGCCGCGGCGAAGAGCGTTGGCGTCCCCTGTGGTCGCTTCGCGCTCATCCGCCGAGCGTGACGTTGATCTGCTGGCCGCCGCGCAGCAGCGCGATACGCCAGAGCCGCGCGGACACGCCCGCCGCCTTCTCCAGATCGCTGGTCTGGCCGATCTTCTGGTTGTTGACCGAAAGAATGATATCGCCCTTCTGGAAGCCGACGCCTGCGGCCGTGGTGTCGTCGCCGATTTCGGTGATCACGACGCCCTCGGTGTCGGCATCGAGATGCAATTCGTCGGCGACCGCCGGCGTGATGGCCGAGATCTTCGCACCCTGGAATGGCGAGCGCGCGGTGATGACGATCTCATTGCGACCGGTGTCAGGCGCGGTCTCGAGCTGCACGGTGAGCTTGATCGGTTTGCCGGCGCGCTGCACGTCGAGTTGCGCGGTACCGCCGAGCGGACGGGTGGCCAGGCGGTAGTCGAAGGCATTGAGATCGTCGACCGTCTGCCCGTCGATCGCGACGATCAGATCGGAGGCTTTCAAGCCGGCTTTCGCCGCAGGCCCGTTCGACACGACGCTCGCGACCAGCGCGCCCGTCGGCGAGCGCAGGCCCAGGCTCTCCGCGATGTCGGGCGTCACCCCCTGGAGCCGCGCGCCGAGCCACGGCCGCTTCACCGCCTTGCCGCCGCTCCTGGCGGAGGCAACGACGACGCGCACCATGTTGGCAGGAATCGCAAACCCGATGCCCTGCGAGCCGCCGGAGCGCGAATAGATCGCGGTGTTGATGCCGGCCAGCCTGCCGTTCATGTCGACCAGCGCACCGCCGGAATTGCCGGGATTGATCGCTGCATCGGTCTGGATGAAGAACTGATAGTCGGTGATGCCGACCTGCGTGCGCGCGAGTGCCGAGATGATGCCGTGGGTCACGGTCTGGCCGACGCCGAAGGGATTGCCGATCGCGAGCACGACGTCGCCGACCATCAACTCATCCGAGTTGGTGAAGTCGAGGGTGGGGAATTTCTCCTTGGCGTCCTTGAGGCGCAGCACCGCCAGATCGGTGCGGGAATCCTTCAGCAGAATCTCGGCCTCGAACTCCCGCTTGTCCGAGAGCGACACCTTGACCTGGTCGGCGCCCTCGATGACATGGACGTTGGTAACCACGAGACCCGAGGGATCGACGATGACGCCGGAGCCGAGCGAGCGCTGCATCTGCTCGGGCTGCTGGCCCGGCACGCCGAAGAAACGGCGGAAAATCGGGTCGTCCAGCAGCGGATTGCGGTTCTGCACCACCTTGGCGGCATAGACGTTGACCACCGCCGGCTGCACCCGCTGCACGATCGGCGCATAGGACAGCTTGAGCTCCGCCGGAGACGACGGGACCCGACGGTCCTGCGCGAGGGCGGGATCTAGACTGCCCAGAAGGGTCATGCAGCTTGCGGCAATAACAGTGGCGCGGATCAATCGAAACATTCCTACCTCTCGGAAAAGACGCCGGAATATAGGCATGTTCGACCGCCAATAGAAGGGCGGCTCCCGCCAATATTCGCCCCCTTTTCTCCCCGCTCCGGCATGCAAGTCCCGCACGAGGGGCTGCGATTTTGCCGGTCCCGCGGGATTGGCATGACGCCCATCATCCTCCAGAGTGGAAGTTAAGCACGATTCGGTTGATGCGAATTTGCATCAGCGGGAACCGGGCTCGTGCGTGATATTCGTCGCGGGGCGGTCATCTGCCGATCGTACGATTCTCCGTGATGATCGGGACGCTGATCAGTAAGGGAGTGGATGACGTGAATAGGAAAAGATTCACAACCGCGGCGCTCGGCCTCGCCGGCGCGCTCGCGGCTTCGCAAGGCCACGCACAGACGGCGAGCAACAGCGATCAGGAGATCGCATTGTTGAAGCAGCAATTGAAGCTGCTCGAGCAGAAGCTCGATAAACTGCAAAATCAGACCGCGGCGAACACGGCGGCCACGGCGAAGGCCAAGGCCGAAGCGAGAACCGAAGCGAAGGCCGCGGTTGCCAACGCGCAAGCCGCCATTCCGGTCAAGGGCCCGGTGGCTCCATCCGGTGTCGTCGTGACCATGCCGAACAACCGGCCGACCATCTGCACCGCGGACGAACAGAACTGCGTCGCGATCACGAGCCGCGTCCACTGGGACGTCGGCGGCTACGACTACCGTCCCAACACCGCGGCGACCGTGCCGCAGAAGCTCGACAGCGGCGAAAATCTCCGCCGCGCGCGGATCGGCGTCGTCGGCAAATTCTTCGGCGACTGGAACTACGCGCTGATCTATGACTTCGGCGGCTCGTCCGACGGCTTCGGCGGCACAGCTCCGGGCTCGCTGCCCGGCGGCGGCACGTCCGGCGTCGAAAACGCCTATCTGAGCTACACCGGCCTGAAACCGTTCGGCGGCAAGATGGCGGTCGAAGCCGGCATCATGGACCTGCCCTGGACGCTCGACGAATCGACCAGCTCCAACGACATCCTGTTCATGGAGCGTGCTTCGGTCGGCGTCATCGCACAAAATATCGCAGCCGGTGACTTCCGTTCGGCCGCCGGCACCCGCTGGTGGAACGACCAGCTCTGGGTCGGCGCCTATGTCACCGGACCAACCACGGGCCAGATCCACTCTGCGTCCAGCGTCTCTCCGCCCGGGACAAGCGAGCAATATGGCGCCGTCGCCCGCATTGCCGGCAATCCCATCAGCGGCAATGGCTACTCGTTTCATATCGGCGCCGATGCGGAGTGGCTGATCCAGCCGCCGCGCAATCTGGTGACGCAGGCGCAGACGCTCACGCTCAGTGACCGGCCTGAGCTGCGGATCGATCCAACGTCGCTGATATCGACCGGTGCGATCGCCAACGTTTCCGGGGCGCAGGTCTACGGCGTCGAAGTGGCGGGGACCTATGGCCCGCTCATCGCGCAGGGCGAATACTACTGGTTCAATGTCGACCGCACAGCGAATACTGGCCTGCCGCCCTTCAGCGCGCCGAGCCTGAAATTCGACGGCGGCTACGCGCAGGTCGGCTACGTGCTCACCGGCGAGACGCGTGCCTACAATCCGGCGACGGCCTCCTACGGCGGCATCAAGCCGGCGAATCCGTTCTCACTCACCGGTGGCGGGTGGGGTGCCTGGGAAATCGCCGCACGCGTGAGCACGATGAACCTGAACGATCAGCTCGCAACTGCGGCCGGCATCGCGGGTGGACGGCAAACCATCTACACTGCCGCGCTGAACTGGTACGTCAACGGCAACATCCGCTTCATGCTGGACTACCTGCATGGCGACATCTCCAAGCAGGTGAGCTCCACCTCTGCGGCGAATGCGGGCTCGAAGTTCGACGCGATTGCGATGCGGACCCAGGTCGCGTTCTGATACGACCCTTCCGGGAGCGGCACGTCCGCTCCCGGACACTTACGCTGCGCGCTTCGCCTTCCTCACGACCACCGGCGGCGGCGCGCAGGACAGCCGTTCCTGGTGGCTTTCACCCCAGGCTTTCAGGATATCGATCACCGGCCGCAGGCTCTCGCCGAGCTCGGAGAGACAGTATTCCACCCGCGGCGGCACTTCCGCATAGACCTTGCGGATGACGAGCTTGTCCTCCTCCAGCGCGCGAAGCTGTTTGGTCAGCATGCGCTGGGTGATGCCGGGCATCAGGCGACGCAATTCGCCGAAGCGCTGCGTGCCGCCCTGGAGGTGATAGAGGATCACGCCCTTCCATTTGCCGTCGATCAGGTCGAGCGTGGCCTCGACCGAGCACCCCGGCCGCCGGGCAAAATTGCGCCGTTTCATGCGTGTTTTCCCAATAGTATCCAAACAGGGACTATATCCCCATTTTTACAGTACTTGCAAAATCGGAGCTACCCGGACACTTAACCTGGCGATCTCACCTTCTGATGGAGACTTGAGACATGAAGGCCGTCGGCTACAAAAAATCGCTTCCGATCGAGGATCAGGATTCCCTGATCGATTTCGAAACCGCAAAGCCGGAGCCGAAGGGGCGCGACATCCGCGTCGCGGTAAAGGCGATCTCGGCCAATCCGGTCGACTTCAAGGTGCGCAAGCGCGCTGCCCCGCCCGAAGGCGAGGTCAAGATTTTGGGCTACGACGCGGCCGGCGTGATCGATGCGGTCGGGCCTGATGCCACGCTGTTCAAGCCGGGCGACGAGGTGTTTTACGCCGGCTCGATCCTGCGCCAGGGCACCAATGCCGAATTCCACCTGGTCGACGAGCGCATCGTCGGCCTCAAGCCGAAATCGCTCTCATTCGCGCAGGCTGCCGCGCTTCCCCTCACCTCCATCACCGCGTGGGAATTGCTGTTCGACCGCCTCGGCGCCGTGCCTGGCAAGAGCGTCGATCCGCGCACGCTCCTGATCACGGGCGGCGCAGGCGGCGTCGGCTCGATCCTGATCCAGCTTGCGCGCCGCCTCACCGGCCTCACGGTGCTCGCGACCGCGACGCGGCCGGAGTCGCAGAAATGGTGCCTCGATCTCGGCGCACATGCTGTGATCGATCACGGCAAACCGATGAAGGAGCAGATCGGGAAACTCAAGCTGCCGCCGGTCGCGGTGGTGGCAAGCCTCACCTTCACCGACCAGCACTACAAGGCGATCGCCGAATTCATGGCGCCGCAAGGCAGGTTCGGCCTGATCGACGATCCCCCGGAATTCACGATGGCCGTGTTCAAGGGCAAGGCAATTTCGGTGCACTGGGAATCGATGTTCACGCGCTCCTCGTTCCAGACGCCTGACATGGTCGCGCAGCATCACCTGCTGGGTGACGTCGCCGACCTCATCGACAAAGGCGTGCTTCGCACGACGATCGATCAGACCTTTGGCACGATCAACGCGACGAACCTCAAGCGCGCACATGCGCTGCTCGAAAGCGGCAAGTCGCGCGGCAAGATCGTGCTGGAGGGATGGTAGTTACATCGTTGGTGCGAAGGGTGGGCAAAGGCGCTCTTGCGCCGCACCCACCATCTCTCCACGTGCGTGATAGAAGTGTGGGCACGCTTCGCTTTGCCCACCCTACGATTGCTACAATTGCTACGTTCTACGCTCTCACTTCGCCTGAGCGGCCGTCTGGAGCGCCTTCCAGTCGAATTTCTCGGCGAGCGCCAGTCCCTCCTCCTCGGTAAGGCCGTCAAAGGAAAGATTGAACAGCGCGTCCTTGCCGAGCGCCACGATGAGCGTGCCTGATTTCTGCGGGTTGTTGTAGTTCTTGAGCACCTGCATTCCGCGCATGGTTGCGGACATGACATGACCGTCCGGAGTCTGGATGTTCATTCCGCTCTGGATCGGCGCCAGCGCTCCAGTGGCCGCCTGCCCGACCATGACCGCGGCCTGCAGATGCGCCGAGCCGCGCGTGTATTCGCGCGTCGCCGTGGTCATGCTCGTATCGGACATCTGCATCGACATACCATCCGGCTTCTTGCCTTCCCATCCGGCAAGGTCGACCAGGAGCGGCAGCAGCCGCTGAAACGGCTGGTCGGCGTGTGACGGCGAAAGCGGCCACAAGATCACCAGTGCAACGAAGAAACAGAAAACCTTGAATCGCGACTGAAGCATTCTCTTCTCCCGGTTGGGCTAACCGGGCGAGCATAGCAACCCTTCGTTGCACCAGAAAGACCTCACCCAGGCGGTACGCCGTCGACAAATATCAGCCGTCGCTCCAGCGCAGTCCTCCGCAACTTCAGCGCCTCGGCATATTCGACCGAGGCGTACCATTGGCGCGCACGCACTATCGATGGAAACTCGACGATGATGATGGTCCTGGCCGGCGGACCGCCCTCCACGACCTCTGCGGCGCCGCCGCGTACGAGGTAGCGGCCGTCATATTGTGCGATCGTCTTTGCGGCGAGCGTGCGATAGGCCTCCATCGCGCTCTTATCGTGGACCTCGACCTCGGAGATAACATAGGCGGGCATGCGGCACCCTCTTGTTGAGCATGATCTTCTCGGAAAACCGCTGCGCACTTTTCTGGATCATGCCCTACGCAATGATGTTGACGATGGAAATGTCGGGCGCCATCGGCGGCTCCGCAATTGGCACTCACTCATGCGTGAGGAAGGCATTCCCGTAGGATGGGCAAAGCTTTGTAGGGTGGGCAAAGGCGCTCTCGCGCCGTGCCCACCACTTCTGCTGCGGCACGCAAAGTGGTGGGCACGCTTCGCTTTGCCCACCCTACAATTCTCTACCCGCAAAACAAAAGCGGCGCCCGAGAGCGCCGCTTTCTCAAACTCTAAACTGCCGACAGGCTTACGCCGCTTCGGCTTCCTTCGCCTGGGACGGACCGGAGTCCTGGCCCTTGGCATCGACGTCGCGGTCGACGAACTCGATCACGGCCATCGCGGCGTTGTCGCCGTAACGGAAGCCGGCCTTGATGATGCGGGTGTAGCCGCCCTGGCGGTCCTTGTAGCGGGTCGCGAGCGTGTCGAAGAGTTTCTTGACCATGTCGACGTCGCGCAGCTCCGCGATCGCCTGACGACGGAGCGAGAGGCCGCCCTTCTTGCCGAGGGTGACGAGCTTCTCGACGATCGGACGCAGCTCCTTCGCCTTGGGCAGCGTGGTGACGATCTGCTCGTGCTTGATGAGCGAAGCCGCCATGTTGGCGAACATCGCCTTGCGGTGCTCGGCCGTGCGGTTGAGCTTCCGATGAACCTTGCCGTGACGCATGTAACTATTCCTTATTTTAGAACTGCCGCGACGGTTCGTCGGACCAGTTGCTCAGGTGGGCTTCCTGCGTTCGCCCATAAAAATGACGGCCGGGGACGCCGGCCGTCACGGTGAAGTCAGATCAGTAGTGATCTTCGAAGCGCTTGGCGAGCTCGTCGATGTTCTCCGGCGGCCAGCCCGGCACTTCCATGCCGAGGTGCAGACCCATCTGGGCCAGCACTTCCTTGATCTCGTTCAGCGACTTGCGGCCGAAGTTCGGGGTGCGGAGCATTTCCGCCTCGCTCTTCTGCACGAGGTCGCCGATGTAGACGATGTTGTCGTTCTTCAGGCAGTTGGCCGAACGCACCGACAGCTCGAGCTCGTCCACCTTCTTGAGGAAGGCCGGGTTGAAGGCGAGGTCCGGGATGATCTCCTGGGCGACTTCCTTGCGCGGCTCTTCGAAGTTGACGAACACGTTGAGCTGATCCTGGAGGATGCGCGCAGCGTAGGCCACCGAGTCATCCGGCGTGATCGCGCCGTTGGTCTCGATCGTCATGGTCAGCTTGTCATAGTCGAGGATCTGGCCCTCGCGGGTGTTCTCGACCTTGTAGGAGACCTTGCGAACCGGCGAGTAGAGGCTGTCGACCGGAATCAGGCCGATCGGCGCGTCCTCGGGACGGTTACGCTCGGCGGGCACGTAGCCCTTGCCGGTCGAGACCGTGAACTCCATGCGAATCTCGGCACCGTCGTCGAGGGTGCAGATCTGCAGGTCCGGGTTGAGCACGGTGACGTCGCCGACGGTCTGGATGTCGCCGGCGGTAACCACGCCCGGGCCCTGCTTCTTCACGACCATGCGCTTGGGGCCTTCGCCCTGCATCTTGATCGAGATGTCCTTGATGTTGAGGACGATGTCGGTAACGTCCTCACGGACGCCCGCGATCGAGGAGAACTCGTGCAGCACGCCGTCGATGTGCACCGACTGCACGGCGGCGCCCTGAAGCGACGACAACAGGATGCGGCGCAGCGCGTTGCCGAGTGTCTGGCCGAAGCCACGCTCGAGCGGCTCGGCGACGATGGTCGCAAAGCGGGCCGGATCGCTACCCGGGGATACCTGGAGCTTGTTCGGCCGAATCAGTTCTTGCCAATTTTTCTGGATCGTCACTGTTTCACCCATACAGGCCAGTCAGTCTGCCATTGCCGACACTGGCGTTGGAGAAAGGCCGCAAGTCACGCTTGCGGCTTCGCAAAGCAAAGTCATCGCGGACGACGACGGCGCCCGCGACCTCGTATCAAACACGCCTACGCTTGCGCGGGCGGCAACCATTGTGCGGGATCGTGGTCACGTCGCGGATCGAGGTGACGGTGAAGCCCGCAGCCTGCAACGCGCGCAGCGCCGACTCGCGGCCCGAACCGGGACCGGCGACCTCGACTTCCAGCGTGCGCATGCCGTGTTCCTGCGCCTTCTTGGAAACGTCCTCCGCAGCGACCTGCGCTGCATACGGGGTCGACTTACGCGATCCCTTGAAACCCATGGTGCCCGCCGACGACCAAGCGATCGTGTTGCCCTGCGCATCGGTAATGGTGATCGTCGTGTTGTTGAACGACGAGTTCACGTGCGCAACGCCGGAGGCGATGTTCTTGCGCTCACGACGGCGAACGCGGGTGGCTTCCTTGCCCATAGAGTACCTTTCCTGGAGATCTCAAACGCCGCCGTAATGCCAGCGGCTACACCTGTGAAAATGCGAGTGGCGAATGGCGAGTAGCGAATGCAATCATTCGCCACTTCCTATTCGCCATTCGCGTCGAATTACTTCTTCTTGCCGGCGATTGCCTTGGCCGGGCCCTTGCGCGTGCGCGCATTGGTGTGGGTGCGCTGACCGCGCACCGGCAGGCCGCGACGATGGCGCAGGCCGCGATAGCAGCCGAGGTCCATCAGACGCTTGATGTTGATGCCGACCTCGCGACGCAAATCGCCCTCGACGAGATAGTCGCGGTCGATGACTTCGCGGATCTGGAGCACTTCCTGGTCACTGAGCTGATTGACGCGACGATCCTCGGGGATCTTCACCTTCTCCATGATGTCACCGGCGATCTTGGGGCCGATGCCATGGATGTACTGCAGCGCGATCAGCACGCGCTTGTTGGTGGGAATGTTTACGCCGGCAATACGGGCCACGGCCTTCTCTCCTGTTGCCGATCCCTCGTCAGGAATCGGGCTTTAAGTGCTTGCTTTCTCGGGCAGGTGTTCACAAACGCGAACACGACGCCCACCCCCGGTCTTCCTGGGGCCCGGCATCGTCTGAAACTATCCGACTTGGATGCGGGGCTTATTAAGGGATTCCGGGGGGTTTCGTCAACCGCTGCTAGCGCTTAGCTCGCTTTTTCGTGACCTTTTTTTGACCCTTCTTCGGACCCTTTTTGGCGGTCTTTTTGACGGTCGTCTTGGCGGTCTTTTTTGCGGCTTTCTTGGTTCCTTTGGCGGCCTTCTTGGCGGACTTGGCCGCCTTCTTGGCTACTTTTGCGGGCTTTTTGACCGTTTTGGTAGCCTTTTGCGCACCCTTCCTGGCTGGAACCACCCGGGCCGCAGTATCGACCGCAGTCTTGGCATGGGCGGTCTTGGCGTGGGCAGTTTTGGCGTGGGCGGTTTTGGCGTGGGTCTTGGGCTCGACCGCCCCCAGCGCCAGCAGAAGGCGGTGGATGGCGCGGCTGACCTCCTCGATGGTCATCATGCCATCGACGGTCGAGAGCTTGCGCCGCTCGGAATAGTAGTGAATCAGCGGTTCCGTCTGGCTGCGGTAGCTGGCGAGTCGCTTGGTCAGGACCTCCGGGGTGTCGTCAACCCGGACCTCCTCGCCGCGTTCGCGCATCTGGGCGACGCGGGTCTCGACCCGATCGAGCAGTGCGCTTTCGTTGACCCTGAGCTCGATCACGCCGTCGAGCTTGAGGTGCCTGTGCTTCAACAACTCGTCCAGCGCCTCAGCCTGCGGCACGGTGCGCGGGAAGCCGTCGAGAATGAAACCCTTCTTGGCATCGGGCTGCTCGATCCGGTCGGCGATGATTCCGACCACGACGTCGTCGGGCACGAGGCCGCCGCCAGCCATGATCTCCTTTGCCTTCAGCCCGACCGGCGTTCCCGCCGCAACCGCAGCGCGAAGCATCTCGCCGGTCGAGAGCTGCACGATGCCATAGCGTTCGATCAGCCGTTGCGCCTGGGTCCCCTTGCCTGACCCCGGCGGTCCCAGAAGGATAATTCTCATCGGCGTTCGCCCCCCGGATCGGTGAGCGATAGGTCGCGCACCTGTGTTTGAAGATCGAGACCAGTGCAAACCACAATCAGCGCCGTACCACCACCCATAATGACACGGCGACGCCTTGCCGCAAGCGACGAAGGCTTTGGGAATCGGTCTGCACGGTCAGGTAGACGGCTCGAGCCGCCCCCGTCAACGCTACCAACGGAATAGTTCTGAACGGGGAGCAGCCACCGATCGCAACGGCGACCGGGACGCAAGTCCGAACTTACCTGTTGCGGCGGCCGCGTAGCTTCGACTTCCGGATCAACCCCTCATACTGGTGAGCCAGCAGGTAACCCTGAACCTGCGCCACCGTGTCCATGGTGACACTGACCACGATCAACAGCGACGTGCCACCAAAGTAGAAGGGCACCGAGGCGTAGGAAATCAGAATTTCCGGGATCAAACAGACAATCGCGAGGTAGATCGCGCCGATGACGGTGATGCGCGACAGCACGTAGTCGATGTATTCGGCGGTGCGCTCGCCGGGACGGATGCCCGGGATGAAGCCGCCGTGCTTCTTCAGGTTGTCAGCGGTCTCGGTCGGGTTGAACACGATCGCGGTGTAGAAGAACGCGAAGAACACGATCAGCGCCAGGTACATGATCAGGAACAGCGGCCGGCCGTGGCCGAGCTGCGTCGTGAGCCACTGGAACCATTCCGGTCCCTTGCCGGCGTTGAAGTTCGCAACCGTCGTCGGCAGCAGGAGCAGCGAGGACGCGAAGATCGGCGGGATGACGCCCGAGGTGTTGAGCTTGAGCGGCAGATGCGAGGACTGGCCCTCGAACATCTTGTTGCCGACCTGTCGCTTCGGATACTGGATCAGGAGCCGGCGCTGCGCGCGCTCCATGAACACGATGAAGGCGATCACGGCGACCGCCATGATGATGACGATCAGGATCAGGCCGGTCGACATCGCGCCCTGACGGCCGAGTTCGAGCATGTTGGCGAGCGCCGAGGGCAGCTCGGCGACGATGCCGGACAGAATGATCAGCGAGATACCGTTGCCGATGCCGCGCGAAGTCACCTGCTCGCCCAGCCACATCAGGAACATGGTGCCGCCGGTGAGCGTGATCGCGGTGGAGAGACGGAAGAACAGGCCGGGGTCGCTGACGACGTTGCCGGCGCCTTCCAGACCGACCGCAATGCCATAGGACTGGAACGCGGCCAGGATCACGGTGAGGTAGCGGGTGTACTGGTTCAGCGTCTTGCGGCCCGCCTCGCCTTCCTTCTTCAGCGCCTCGAGTTGCGGCGAGACGGTGGTGAGGAGCTGGATGATGATCGAGGCCGAGATGTACGGCATGATGTTCAGTGCGAAGATCGCCATGCGGTGGATACCGCCGCCGGCGAACATGTTGAACATGCCGAGGATGCCGCCCGCCTGCGAGCGGAACACCTGCTCCCAGATGTTGGGATCGATACCGGGCAGCGGGATGTAGGTGCCCAGCCGATAAACGAGCAGCGCACCCAGGGTGAACCAGATGCGCTTCTTCAGTTCGTCGGCCTTGGCGAGCGCGCCGAAATTGAGATTGGCTGCCAGTTGTTCCGCTGCTGAGACCATGTTGGGCTTTCTCCCGCCGCCTACTGCGCCGTCATACCCGCGGCCGGGCTACTTGGGCGGACGCCGGACATTATCTGGTGCACGGCTTCGATAAGTCCATCGTCCAGCATGCGTAAAGGCCCGCGAGCCGCGGGCCAATGACGCAGATGTTACGCCGCCTCACCTTCTTCGGTGGCAGGCGCGAGGATCTTCACCGAGCCGCCGGCCTTCTCGACCGCCGCGATCGCGGACTTCGAGGCGCCGTGCACTTCGATGTTGAGCTTGGCCTTGAGCTCGCCGCGGCCGAGCAGCCGGACGCCAGCCTTGGAGCGGCGCAGCACGCCGGCCTTCACCAGCGCTTCGGCATTCACGACGCTGCCAGTGTCGAGCTTCTTGGCATCGACGGCATCCTGGAGCCGATCGAGATTGATCTCGGCGAACTCGACGCGGAAGATGTTGTTGAAGCCACGCTTGGGCAGACGGCGATGCATCGGCATCTGGCCGCCTTCGAAACCCTTGATGCGCACGCCCGAACGCGCGGTCTGGCCTTTGCCGCCGCGGCCGGACTGCTTGCCCTTGCCCGAACCGATGCCGCGGCCGACGCGCATGCGCTTCTTGCGCGAGCCGGGATTGTCGGCGATATCGCTGAGCTTCATCGCCCTTCTCCTTGTTTCTTGCGCATGATCCTACCCGAAAACCGGTATCCAGTTTTCGAGATCATGCGCCGCTTGCTTACTTCCCGTCGACGATGCGGACGAGATGGTGAACTTTCTCGATCATGCCACGAACCGCCGGGGTGTCCGGCAGTTCGGCGACACGGCCGATCTTGTTGAGCTTGAGCCCGATCAGCGTCGAGCGCTGCGAGTGATGGCGGCGGATCGCGCTGCCGATCTGCTCGATCTTGATCGTCTTGGCGGCCTTGGCCATTTTTTAAAACTCCGAAAAGCTTCCGTTAGTCGGCAGCCGCCTCGGCATCGCCGCCGATACGACGGGACTGCAGGGTGGACACCTTGATGTTGCGGCGGGCCGCGACCGAGCGCGGCGAATCCTGGTGCTTCAACGCATCGAAGGTCGCGCGCACCATGTTGTAGGGGTTCGACGAGCCGATCGACTTCGCCACTACGTCCTGGACGCCCAGCGTCTCGAACACGGCGCGCATCGGACCGCCGGCGATGATGCCGGTACCGGCCGGGGCGGCACGCAGGTAGACACGGCCCGCGCCGTGACGGCCGGCGATGTCGTGATGGAGCGTGCGGCCCTCGCGCAGCGACACGCGGGTCAGGTTGCGCTTGGCGGATTCGGTCGCTTTCCGGATCGCCTCAGGCACTTCGCGCGCCTTGCCGTGACCGAAGCCGGCACGGCCCTTCTGGTCGCCAATCACGACCAGCGCTGCGAAGCCGAAGCGCTTGCCGCCCTTGACCACCTTGGCGACGCGGTTGATGTGGACGAGCTTGTCGACGAACTCGCTGTCGCGCTCCTCGCGCTCCTTGCGTTCACGTCCGCCGCGGTGTTCGCGTTCACCTGCCATGGTTTTTCCAATCCTTCAGAGGCTTACGCCTCAATCCTCAAATTCTGTTAGAAGCTCAGGCCGCTCTCACGCGCAGCATCGGCAAGAGCCTTGACGCGCCCGTGATAGAGATAGCTGCCGCGATCGAACACGACTTCCTTGACGCCCTTCTCCGCGGCGCGCTCGGCGAGCAACTTACCGACCGCCTTCGCCGCATCGATGTCGGCGCCGGTCTTGCCGCCATCGCGCATCGACTTCTCGAGCGATGAGGCAGAGGCCAGCGTCTCGCCCTTCAGGTCGTCGATGACCTGGGCGTAGATGTGCTTGGACGAGCGGAACACCGACAGGCGCGGACGGCCGCCACCGGAGCGGCGCAGCTTCAGTCGCACACTCCGCTTGCGCCGGGCATTCGTAACCTTGGCTTTGGACATGACCGGCTCCGTTACTTCTTCTTGCCTTCCTTGCGGAAGATGAATTCGCCAACATACTTCACGCCCTTGCCCTTGTAGGGCTCCGGCGGGCGATAGCCGCGGATCTCGGCCGCGACCTGGCCGACGCGCTGGATATCACTACCCGACACCGTGATCTCGGTCGGCTTCGGCACGGCGATCGTGATCCCTTCCGGGATCGCATAGATCACGTCGTGGCTGTAGCCGAGCGCGAGCTGCAGGTTCTTGCCCTGCATCGCGGCGCGGTAACCGACACCGGTGATTTCGAGCTTCTTCTCGAAGCCCTTCGTGACGCCCTCGACGAGGTTCGCAACCTGAGCGCGAGCGGTGCCGTACAGCGCCCGCGCGCGATTGGTGTCGAGCCGCGGCTTGACCTTGACCTGGCCGTTCTCGAGCTTCACCTCGACGTCGTCATGGACGACGAACTGAAGCTGGCCCTTTGGCCCCTTCATCTTGACGGTCTGCCCATCGACGGTCGCGGTAACGCCCGACGGCACCGTCACAGGCTTTTTGCCAACACGTGACATGGATCGAAAATCCTTCTCAGAACACCGTGAAGAGGACTTCGCCGCCCACATTCGCGTCGCGCGCGCTGTGGTCGGCCATGATCCCCTTTGGCGTCGACAACACCGAAATGCCGAGCCCGTTGTTGACCCGCGGCAGGTTCTTCACCGAGGCGTAAACGCGACGCCCGGGCTTGGAGACACGTTCGATTTCGCGGATGACGGGCTCGCCGTCGAAATACTTCAGCTCGATCTCGATCTCGCTGCGGCCCGAGGAATGCTCAAGCGTGGCATAGCCGCGGATGTAGCCCTCGGTCTTCAGCACCTCGAGCACATTCTCGCGCATCTTCGAGCCAGGCGTGGAAACCTTGGTCTTGGAGCGCATCTGCGCATTGCGGATGCGGGTGATCAGATCGCTGATTGGATCGTGCGTAGACATCTAAACGACCCTCCTTACCAGCTCGACTTCACGAGGCCCGGGACCATGCCCTTGGAGCCAAGTTCACGCAGCGCGATACGGGACAGCTTGTTCTTGCGATAGTTCGAGCGCGGGCGGCCCGACAGCTCGCAACGCAGACGGATGCGGGTCGCCGACGAGTTGCGCGGCATTTCCGCCAGCTTCAACGTCGCAGCGAAGCGCTCCTCCATCGGGAGCTTCTTGTCGGCGATGATCGCCTTCAACCGCTCGCGCTTGGCGGCGGCGTTCTTCACCATCCGCTTGCGCCGGTTGTTCTTCTCGATTGAACTCTTCTTTGCCATGCTTGGCTCCTGGGTATCCGCGTTTGAGAGGCTTTTGGTCAGCGTCTCACTGCCGGAACGGGAAATTGAAAGCGGTCAACAAGGCCCTCGCCTCTTCGTCGGTCTTGGCCGTGGTGCAGACGGTGATGTCCATACCGCGGGCTTCCGTGACCTTGTCGAAGTCGATCTCGGGGAAAATGATGTGCTCCTTGATGCCGAGCGAGTAGTTGCCGCGGCCGTCGAAGCTCTTCGGGTTCAGGCCGCGGAAGTCGCGGACGCGCGGCAGCGCGACCGTCACCAGGCGATCGATGAACTCGTACATGCGGGCCTTGCGCAGCGTGACCTTGCAGCCGATCGGCTGGTTCTCACGCAGCTTGAAGGTCGCGATCGCGATGCGCGAATAGGTCACGATCGCCTTCTGGCCGGCGATCTGGGTCAATTCGGCAGCGGCGTTCTCGGCCTTCTTGCGGTCGTTGACGGAATCGCCGACGCCCATGTTCAGCACGACCTTGTCCAGCCGCGGAACCTGCATGACGTTCTCGTAGCCGAACTTCTCGGTCAGGGCGACGCGGATCTTCGCGTCATATTCCGCGCGCAGGCGCGGCACGTAAGCTGTCTCAGCCATCGATCTCAGCTCCCGAGCTCTTGGCGATGCGGACCTTCTTGCCGTCCGCCTGAATCTTGAATCCGATGCGCGTCGGCTTTCCGTCCTTGCCGAGATACGCGATATTGGACAGTTGGATCGGCGACTCTTTCGAGATGATGCCGCCCTCCTGGTTCTGGGTCTGCTTCTGGTGGCGCTTGACCATGTTGATGCCACGCACCAGCGCCGTGCCGGCGTCCGGACGCACCTCGAACACCTCCCCGGTGCGACCCTTGTCGCGGCCGGTCAGCACGACGACCTTGTCGCCCTTGCGGATCTTCGCAGCCATCACAGCACCTCCGGCGCGAGCGAAATGATCTTCATGTGGTTCTTGGCGCGCAACTCGCGCGGCACCGGCCCGAAGATACGGGTACCGACCGGCTCGGCCTGGTTGTTGATCAGGACGGCGGCGTTGCGGTCGAAGCGGATGACCGAACCGTCGGGGCGGCGGATGTCCTTGCGGACACGCACCACGACGGCCTTCATCACGTCGCCCTTCTTCACCTTGCCACGCGGAATCGCTTCCTTGATCGATACGACGATGATGTCGCCGATGGTGGCGTAGCGGCGCTTGGAGCCTCCGAGCACCTTGATACACATGACACGGCGTGCGCCAGAATTGTCGGCCACGTCGAGGTTGGTCTGCATCTGAATCATTGATGCACCTCGTCCTCTTTCTCTTTTGCGCCAGCCTGGCCAGCGCTCAACATTTCCCTGAAGTCAGTCGGCTAAGTGCCGGCAGCTCAGGCGCTTTTCTTGTGTTCGCCCCGGATCACGACCCAGCGCTTCAACTTCGAAATCGGCTTCGATTCCTCGATCCACACCACGTCGCCCGGCTTGAACTGGTTGTTCTCGTCGTGCGCGTGATAGTTCTTCGAACGGCGGATCGTCTTCTTGTAGATCGGGTGCGTGAAGCGGCGATCGACGCGCACCACGATGGTCTTGGCTTGCTTGTCGCTGACGACCACGCCCTGCAAAGTACGTTTCGGCATCTTCGTAAGCCTCTTACTTCTTCTTCGCGCGCTGCTGCGCGGCGACGGTCTTGATCCGGGCGATGTCACGGCGAGCCTCGCGCAGGCGCGAGGTGTTCTCGAGCTGCCCGGTGGCACGCTGGAAGCGCAGGTTGAAGCGCTCCTTCTTCAGGTTCAGGACGGCGTCATCCTGCTGGTCGGGGCTCATCGCGCGGATGTCTTCGATCTTCATCTGGGCCATGGCCATTACTCCGCAATGCGCTCGACGAAGCGCGTCTTGATCGGCAGCTTGGCGGCAGCCAAAGTCAGCGCCTCGCGCGCGGTCTGGTTGTTGACGCCGTCGATCTCGAACAGCACCCGGCCGGGCTTGACGCGCACGACCCACAATTCCGGCGAGCCCTTGCCGGAGCCCATGCGGACTTCGGCCGGCTTCTTCGACACGGGAACGTCGGGGAATACGCGGATCCAGACGCGGCCGGCGCGCTTCATGTGGCGGGTCAGCGCGCGGCGGGCGGCCTCGATCTGGCGCGCGGTGACGCGCTCAGGCTCGGTTGCCTTCAGCCCGAACTGGCCGAACGCCAACGTCGCGCCCGAAGACGCAACGCCGTGGATGCGGCCCTTATGCGCCTTCCGGAACTTCGTTTTCTTAGGTTGCATCATGGCTTTAAGCCCTCAAATTCTGTGCTGGCTCAGGCCGCAGCGTCGCGACGCTGCCGGCCGCCACCGCTGCCACCACCCTCGCCTTCGGCCATTCTCTTGTCCTGGGCCATCGGATCGTGCTCGAGGATCTCGCCCTTGAAGATCCAGACCTTGACGCCGCAGGTGCCGAAGGTCGTGAACGCGGTCGCGACGCCGTAGTCGATGTCAGCGCGCAGCGTGTGCAGCGGCACGCGACCTTCGCGGTACCACTCCATGCGCGCGATTTCCGCACCGCCCAGACGACCCGAGCAGTTGATGCGGATGCCCTCCGCGCCGAGACGCATCGCCGACTGCACGGCGCGCTTCATGGCGCGACGGAACGCAACGCGGCGCTCGAGCTGCTGCGCGATCGATTCGGCGACCAGCGTCGCATCGAGCTCCGGCTTGCGGATCTCGACGATGTTGATCACGACGTCCGACGAGGTGATGTCGGCCACCTTCTTGCGCAGCTTGTCGATGTCGGCGCCCTTCTTGCCGATCACCACGCCCGGACGAGCCGAGTGGATGGTGACGCGGCACTTCTTGTGCGGACGCTCGATCACGATGCGGGCGACGGCCGCCTGCTTGAGCTCCTTGTGCAGGATCTCGCGGATCTTGACGTCCTCGTGCAGCAGCTTGCCGTATTCCTGCTTGCCGGCGAACCAGCGGGAATCCCAGGTCCGGTTGATGCCGAGACGCAGACCGATCGGATTGATCTTTTGACCCATCGTTTTCTCCTGCGTCCTTAAGCGGCCGCTTCGGCTTCGACCTGACGAACGATGATCGTCAGCTGCGAAAATGGTTTGTAGACACGGCCCGAGCGACCACGGCCGCGGGCGGCAAAGCGCTTCATCACCAGCCCGTTGCCGACGAAGGCCTGCGCCACGACGAGATCGTCGACGTCGAGATCGTGATTGTTCTCGGCGTTGGCGATAGCCGATTCCAGGCACTTCTTCACGTCGACAGCGATCCGCTTGCGCGAAAACTGCAAATCGGCGAGCGCAGCAGACGCCTTGCGGCCGCGAATGAGCTGGGCCACCAGGTTGAGCTTCTGCGGGCTCACCCGCAGCATCCGGGCGACCGCCTTGGCCTCGTTGTCGGCGAGGCTCCGTTCGCGCTTAGGTTTGCTCATGACTTAATCCTCAAGCCTTCTTGGCTTTCTTGTCGCCGGAGTGGCCATGGAAGGTCCGCGTCGGCGAGAACTCGCCGAACTTGTGACCGACCATTTCCTCGTTGACCGCCACCGGCACGTGCTTCTGACCGTTGTAGACGCCGAAGGTCAGGCCGACGAACTGCGGCAGGATGGTCGAGCGACGGCTCCAGATCTTGATGACGTCGTGACGGCCGGACGCACGCGCCGCATCTGCCTTCTTGAGCAGCGACGCCTCGACGAACGGGCCTTTCCAGACTGAACGAACCATGTCCGGCGTTCCTTACTTCTTCCGCTTGTGGCGGCTTAGGAGAATGAATTTGTTGGTCGACTTGTTGGTGCGGGTCTTCTTGCCCTTGGTCGGCTTGCCCCACGGGGTGACCGGGTGGCGACCGCCCGAGGTACGACCTTCACCACCGCCGTGCGGATGGTCGATCGGGTTCATGGCAACACCGCGGTTGTGCGGGCGACGGCCCATCCAGCGCTTGCGGCCGGCCTTGCCGATCGAGGTGTTCATGTGATCCGGGTTCGACACCGCGCCGATCGTGCCGCGGCAACGACCGTGCACCAGGCGCTGCTCGCCCGAGTTCAGGCGGATGATCACGTAGTCCTGGTCGCGACCGACGAGCTGGGCGTAGGTGCCGGCCGAACGCGCGAGCTGGCCACCCTTGCCTATCTTGGTCTCGATGTTGTGGATGATCGTGCCGACCGGCATGTTGCCGAGCGGCATGACGTTGCCCGGCTTCACGTCGACATAGTTGCCCGCGATGATGGTATCACCCACGGCCAAGCGCTGCGGCGCCAGGATGTAGGCCTGCTCACCGTCCTGATACTTGATCAGCGCGATGAAGCCGGTGCGGTTCGGGTCGTACTCGAGCCGTTCGACGGTCGCGGGAACGTCGATCTTTTCGCGCTTGAAGTCGACGGTGCGCAGCGTCTGCTTGTGGCCGCCGCCGCGGAAGCGCACGGTGATGCGACCGGTGTTGTTGCGGCCGCCCGAGGACTTCTTGCCTTCGGTAAGCGCCTTGACCGGCTTGCCCTTGTAGAGGGCCGAACGATCGACCATCACCAGCTGGCGCTGGCCCGGCGTCGTGGGATTGAATGTCTTCAGTGCCATCGTCGTAGGACCTTACAGACCGGTGGTCACGTCGATCCGGTGACCCTCTTCGAGGGTCACGATCGCGCGCTTGGTGTTCGACTGCGAGCCGAGATTGCCGCGGAAGGCCTTGACCTTGCCCTTGCGGACAAGCGTGTTGACGCTCTTGACCTTGACGTCGAACAGCTTCTCGATCGCTTCCTTGATCTGCGGCTTGGTCGCCTTGGCGGCCACCTTGAACAGAACCTTGTTGTGCTCCGAGGCAATCGTCGCCTTTTCGGTCACGACCGGCGACAGGATCACGTCGTAGTGGCGAGCCTCGATGTTCTTCGTCATTTGAAGCGCGCCTCCAGCGCATCGATGGCGGCCTTGGTCAGAACGAGCTTCTGACGGCGCAGGATGTCGTAGACGTTGATGCCCTGGATCGGCAGCACGTCCATGTTCGGGATGTTGCGGGCCGCCGCGGCGAAGCCCTGGTTGAGCTCGGCGCCGTCGATGATCAGCGCGTTGGTCAGGCCCAGGCCCGAGAAGTGGCCGAGCAGCGCCTTGGTCTTGGCGGCCTCGAGCGCTGCCTTCTCGATAACGACGAGATCACCGTCCTTGGCCTTGGCCGACAGCGCATGCTTCAGCGCCAGCGCGCGGACCTTCTTCGGCAGATCGGAGGCGTGCGAGCGCACCACCGGACCGAATGCACGGCCACCGCCACGAAACTGCGGCACGCGGGCCGAACCGTGACGAGCACCGCCGGTGCCCTTCTGCTTGTACATCTTCTTGCCGGTGCGCCAGATCTCGGCGCGGCCCTTGGCCTTGTGGGTGCCGGCCTGACGCTTGTCGAGCTGCCACTTCACGCAGCGCGCGATGATGTCCTCGCGCGGCTCGAGGCCGAAAATGGCGTCGGAGAGCTGGACCGAACCGGCTTCCTTGCCCTCAAGGGTGGTGACTTTCAATTCCATCTCACGCACCCTCCTGCTGGGCCGCAGCCTCGGCTTCGCCGCCGGCAACCTTGAACTTGCCCGGCTTCGGAGCTTCCTTCGGCAGCGGCTTCTTGACGGCGTCGCGCACGCGGATCCAGCCGCCCTTGGAGCCGGGAACGGCGCCTTCGACGAGGATCAGGCCGCGCTCGACATCGGTCTGGACGACGCGAAGGTTGAGCGTGGTGATGCGATCGACACCCATGTGGCCGGGCATCTTCTTGTTCTTCCAGGTCTTGCCGGGATCCTGACGGCCACCGGTCGAACCGATCGAGCGGTGCGAGATCGACACACCGTGCGTGGCGCGCAGACCGCCGAAGTTCCAGCGCTTCATACCGCCGGCAAAGCCCTTACCGACCGAGGTGCCGGTGACGTCGACGAACTGGCCGACGACGAAGTGATCGGCCTGGATCTCGGCGCCAACCGGGATCATGGCATCCGCGGTGACGCGGAATTCCTCGACCTGCCGCTTCGGCTCGACCTTGGCGACCGCGAACTGACCGCGCTCAGCCTTGGGCATGTACACGGTCTTGCGGCTGCCAGCGCCAAGCTGGAGCGCGACGTAACCGTTCTTCTCTTCGGTGCGGTGGCCTACGACCTGGCAATTGCCGAGCTTCAGCACGGTCACGGGGATATGTTCGCCGGCCTCCGTGAAGACCCGCGTCATCCCGACCTTTTGTGCGATCACTCCGGAGCGCATCGGCTTGCTTCCTGTTCTTTCTGTCCGCTTTCGCGAACGGGATCCAAAAATCTTAGAGCTTGATCTCGACGTCGACACCGGCGGCCAGGTCGAGCTTCATCAGAGCATCGACGGTCTGCGGGGTCGGATCGACGATGTCGAGCAGACGCTTGTGGGTGCGCATCTCGAACTGTTCGCGGCTCTTCTTGTCGACGTGCGGCGAACGGTTGACGGTGAACTTCTCGATGCGGGTCGGCAGCGGAATGGGTCCGCGAACCTGCGCGCCGGTGCGCTTCGCCGTATTCACGATCTCACGGGTCGACGTATCGAGAATACGATGGTCGAACGCCTTGAGACGAATGCGAATATTTTGGCCGTTCATTGCCGTGGTCTTTCTTCTCAGGTGAGTGGCGAGTAGCGAGTAGCGAGTAGAGATCTACTCGCCATTCGCCATTCCCTATTCGCGTAATTATTCGATGATCGAGGCGACGACGCCGGCGCCGACGGTACGGCCGCCTTCGCGGATCGCGAAGCGGAGCTTCTCTTCCATCGCGATCGGCACGATCAGGTGCACTTCCATCGCGATGTTGTCGCCCGGCATCACCATCTCGGTGCCTTCCGGCAGGTGCACGACACCGGTCACGTCGGTGGTGCGGAAGTAGAACTGCGGACGGTAGTTGGTGAAGAACGGGGTGTGGCGACCGCCCTCGTCCTTGGTGAGGATGTAGGCCTCAGCCTTGAACTTGGTGTGCGGCTTGACCGAACCGGGCTTGCAGAGCACCTGGCCGCGCTCGACTTCCTCGCGCTTGGTGCCGCGGAGCAGCGCGCCGATGTTGTCGCCGGCCTGGCCCTGGTCGAGCAGCTTGCGGAACATTTCGACGCCGGTGACGGTGGTCTTGGTGGTCGCACGCAGACCGACGATCTCGATTTCGTCGCCGACCTTGACGATGCCGCGCTCGACACGGCCGGTCACCACGGTGCCGCGACCCGAGATCGAGAACACGTCTTCCACCGGCATCAGGAACGGCTGGTCGATCGGACGCTCCGGCTGCGGGATGTACTCGTCGACGTTGCGCATCAGCTCGAGGATGGCCTCGTGGCCGAGCTTCTTGTCGGAGTCTTCGAGAGCGGCCAGCGCCGAGCCCTTGACGATCGGGATCTTGTCGCCGGGGAATTCATACTTCGAGAGCAGCTCGCGGACTTCGAGCTCGACGAGCTCGAGCAGCTCCGGATCGTCGACCATATCGCACTTGTTGAGGAACACGACGAGCGCGGGCACGCCGACCTGGCGGGCGAGCAGGATGTGCTCGCGGGTCTGCGGCATCGGGCCGTCAGCGGCCGACACGACCAGGATCGCGCCGTCCATCTGGGCAGCGCCGGTGATCATGTTCTTCACGTAGTCGGCGTGGCCGGGGCAGTCGACGTGCGCGTAGTGGCGGTTCTTGGTCTCGTACTCGACGTGCGCGGTCGAGATGGTGATGCCGCGCGCCTTCTCTTCCGGCGCCTTGTCGATCTGGTCGTACGCCGTGAACGTCGCACCACCGGTTTCAGCGAGGATCTTGGTGATCGCCGCGGTCAGCGACGTCTTGCCATGGTCGACGTGACCGATGGTGCCGATGTTGCAGTGGGGCTTGTTACGTTCAAACTTTGCTTTGGCCATTTGACTCTCCGTTCAATCGTCAGCTCGAGACCGACGACAATCAGGCAAACTTCTTCTGGACTTCTGCCGACACGTTGGCCGGCGCTTCTGCGTAGTGGTCGAACTGCATGGTGAAGGTCGCGCGACCCTGGCTCATCGAGCGCAGGTTATTCACGTAACCGAACATGTTCATGAGCGGCACCATCGCGTTGATGACGTTGGCGTTGCCGCGCATGTCTTGACCCTGGATCTGACCGCGCCGGGAGTTCAGGTCGCCGATGACCGAGCCGGTATAGTCTTCCGGGGTCACCACCTCGACCTTCATGATCGGCTCGAGCAGGACGGACTTGCCCATCTGCAGCGCTTCACGGAAGCAGGCGCGCGAAGCGATTTCGAAGGCGAGCGCCGACGAGTCGACGTCGTGGTACTTACCGTCGACGAGCTGCACCTTGACGTCGACCACGGGGAAGCCCGCGACCACGCCGGAGGAGAGCACGCTCTCGAGGCCCTTCTCGACGCCGGGGATGTATTCCTTCGGCACCGCGCCGCCGACGATCTTCGATTCGAACTCGAAGCCCTTGCCGGCTTCGTTAGGCTCGACGATGAACGACACGGCCGCGAACTGGCCGGTACCGCCGGTCTGCTTCTTGTGAGTGTAGCTGTGCTCCACCTTCCTGGTGATGCGCTCACGGAATGCCACCTGCGGCGCGCCGATGTTGGCATCGACCTTGTAGGTGCGCTTGAGGATGTCGACCTTGATGTCGAGATGGAGCTCGCCCATGCCCTTGAGGATGGTCTGGCCGGACTCGTGGTCGGTCGACACGCGGAAGGACGGATCCTCCGCGGCGAGCTTGGCCAGCGCCACGCCCAGCTTCTCCTGGTCGGCCTTGGACTTCGGCTCGATCGCGATCTCGATGACCGGCTCGGGGAATTCCATCTTTTCCAGAATCACCTGCTTGTCGGGATCGCACAGTGTGTCACCGGTGCGCGCTTCCTTCAGGCCGGCCAGCGCGACGATGTCGCCGGCATAGGCTTCCTTGATGTCCTCGCGGTTGTTCGCATGCATCAGCAGCATGCGCCCGATGCGCTCCTTCTTCTCGCGGGTCGAGTTCACGACGCCGGTGCCCGACGACAGAATGCCCGAATAGATGCGGCAGAAGGTGATGGTGCCGACGAACGGGTCGTCCATGATCTTGAACGCGAGCAGCGCGAGCGGCTCCTTGTCGTCCGCCTTGCGCACGACTTCGTTGCCCTTGTCGTCGGTGCCCTTGATCGCGGGCACGTCGAGCGGCGACGGCAAATAGTCGACGACGGCGTCGAGCAGCGGCTGCACGCCCTTGTTCTTGAACGCCGAGCCGCACAGCACGGGATAGAAAGCGCCGGTGAGCACGGCCTTGCGGATCAGCCGCTTCAGCGTCGCTTCGTCCGGCTCCTTGCCATCGAGATAGGCGGCCATGGCATCGTCGTCGAGCTCGACGGCGGCTTCCACCATCTTCTCGCGGTATTCCTTGGCCTGGTCGACGAGGTCTTCCGGAATGTCGACATAGTCGAACTTCGCGCCGAGCGCTTCATCGTTCCAGACGACGCCCTTCATCTTCACGAGGTCGACGAGACCCTTGAAGTTGTTCTCGGCACCGATCGGAAGCTGGATCGCAACGGGCTTGGCGCCGAGGCGGTCGACGATGTCGGACAGACACTTGAAGAAGTCCGCGCCGATCTTGTCCATCTTGTTGGCGAAGACGATGCGCGGAACCTTGTACTTGTCGCCCTGGCGCCAGACCGTCTCGGTCTGGGGCTCGACGCCCTGGTTCGAGTCGAGCACGCAGACGGCGCCGTCGAGCACGCGAAGCGAACGCTCGACCTCGATGGTAAAGTCGACGTGGCCGGGCGTGTCGATGATGTTCAGACGCTTGCCGGCCCAGAACGCCGTGGTCGCAGCCGAGGTGATCGTGATGCCACGCTCCTGCTCCTGCTCCATCCAGTCCATCGTCGCGGCACCTTCGTGCACTTCGCCGATCTTGTGGCTCTTGCCGGTGTAATAGAGGATGCGCTCGGTCGTCGTGGTCTTGCCGGCGTCGATATGCGCCATGATACCGAAGTTACGGTAGTCCTCGATGGCATGTTGGCGGGGCATGGGTCGTTCCTTGCGAGTCCGTTAGGTGTCGCCGTTACCAGCGATAATGCGAGAAGGCACGGTTGGCTTCGGCCATCCGGTGCACGTCTTCACGCTTCTTGACGGCGTTCCCCCGGTTATTCGATGCGTCCAAGAGCTCCGCCGAGAGCCGCTCGGTCATCGTCTTCTCGTTGCGCTCGCGGGCCGCGGCGATCAGCCAGCGGATGCCCAGCGCCTGCCGGCGGGTCGAGCGGACCTCAACCGGAACCTGATAGGTCGCACCGCCGACGCGGCGGGAGCGCACTTCGATCGTGGGCATCACGTTCTCAAGCGCCTGCTCGAACACGCCGAGCGGGTTCTGCTTGGTCTTGGTTTCGATGATGCCGAGCGCACCGTAGACGATGCCTTCGGCGACCGACTTCTTGCCGGCGTACATCACCGAGTTCATGAACTTCGTGATCACGATGTTCCCGAACTTGGGATCCGGCAGAACTTCGCGCTTTTCCGCTGAGTGGCGACGAGACATGGAAGAGGTTCCCGCTTACTTCGGACGCTTCGCGCCGTATTTCGAACGACGCTGCTTACGGTTCTTGACGCCCTGGGTATCCAGCACGCCGCGGAGGATGTGGTAGCGCACGCCGGGCAAGTCCTTGACGCGGCCGCCGCGGATCATGACCACCGAGTGCTCCTGGAGGTTATGGCCCTCACCAGGGATGTAGCCGATCACCTCGAAACCATTGGTCAGACGCACCTTGGCGACCTTACGAAGCGCCGAGTTCGGCTTCTTCGGCGTCGTGGTGTAGACGCGCGTGCACACGCCGCGCTTCTGCGGCGACTGCTGCAGCGCCGGCACCTTCTTGCGCGACTTCTGCACTTCACGCGGTTGTGCGATCAGCTGGTTGATCGTCGGCATCCTGGCCTTCACCCTTTTTCTGCCGCGGTCCCTTTCAGGCCCGCAAATTCTTCTTCCGGACTACCCGCCCGATGGGGCCGCTTAGCACGGAACGATCCGCACAAAGCGAAATCGCGCCAACCGCTCCATCAACGAGCGGAAAGCGCTTCGACGCCACAGAGGACCGCAGTCTTTGAACCGATCAGCATAAAGCCGACGGCCGCGTACCGAGGTCATGCATCCGAGTTTGATCTCAAGAGAACGAGCTCTAGAGAACTAAAATCGCACTGGCATTGCCTAGCTATGATCGACAGCGTTTGAGCGGCATTCGTCGAGGTTGGTGCCCACTTTACGATCCCAATGGGATCACGCGGGTGGCCCGTTCCGACGTTGGCGATGCTCACCGCCTGTCGTTAAGTGACGCGCTTTCTATAAGTGGGAATCACCTGAGTCAAGGTGAAACACAGCAAGCGAAGAGCTTCTCGCGCTTAAAGAATTGGCTCGTTCGGCGCCCTCGCCGCCTCCGTGATGTAGGTTCCCGCGCCGCGATCCGCTAGCCCCAGACCCTATTTGTACCCGGATACAATATACTTTTATGGCGCGCGCTAAGGTTTTCTTTCCTGTTCCTGCGGCAGGGTGCCGCGCCGGGCGGAGAAATACCCATGCTGTATACCGATATTGCGATCATCGGCGGGGGTATGGCCGGCTCCGCCGCCGCCGCAATGCTGGGTCGCGCCGGCGTCCAGACCATCTTCATCGACCCCCACACCGAGTATCCGCCGGACTTCCGGGTCGAGAAAATCAGCGGTGACGTCCAACTCGAGCGCTTCCGGCGGACCGGAATCGCAGAATCAGTGCTGCGCCGTACGACATTTTGCGGCGAGAACTGGATCGCGCGATTCGGCCACCTGCTCGACAAGGCGCCGAGCCAGCAGTTCGGCTTCCGCTACGAGGCCTTCGTCAACGCGATCCGCGCGGAAATCCCCGACACGGTCGAGCGGGTCTGCGCCAAGGCGCTATCGATCGCGACGAGCCCTGACCGGCAGAAGATCACGCTTTCCAATAACGAAGTCGTCTCCGCCCGCCTCGTCGTGCTCGCCAATGGATTGAACGTCGGCCTGCGCCACCAGCTCGGCATCGAACGCGAGATCATCAGCGCCTGCCATTCAATCTCGGTCGGATTCGACGTCGTGCCGCTCGGGCGAACCGCATTTGATTTTCCCGCGATGACGTATTTCTCCGAGCGGCCCGGCGACCGCATCCCCTACATCACGCTGTTTCCGATCGGCACGCGGATGCGGGCAAACCTGTTCGTCTACCGCGCCTTCGACGATCCTTGGCTGCGCGATCTGCGGCGGGCACCGGTCGCGACCCTGAACGCCGCCCTGCCGCGCCTCTCGCGCATCACCGGCGCCTTCGATATCGCGAGCGAGATCAAGATTCGTCCCGTCGATCTTTATGTGCATCGGGCCTGCCGCCAGGCCGGCATCGTGTTGATCGGCGACGCCTTCGCGACCTCCTGCCCTGTCGCCGGCACCGGCAGCGACAAGGTGTTCACCGACGTTGAACGGCTCTGCGGAGTGCACATCCCGGCCTGGCTTGCGACCGAGGGCATGGACGAGGACAAGATCGCTGCCTTCTACGACGACCCGATCAAGCGGGCCTGCGATGCCTGGTCGGCCGCCAAGGCATTCGACTTCCGTGAAGTGTCGCTCGCAACGAGCCCCTACTGGAGAGCGCAGCGCTGGGCGCGCTTCGTGGCCTGGTTTGCCCAAGGTGCGGTCCGCCGGGCGGCGCGACTGGTCCACCTCGAGCCGAACATCCTCGGTCACTCCTCGTCGTCATCCTCCTCGTCGTCCTCGTCTTCATCATCATCGTCGTCGCTGTCGTCGTCATCGACCTGAGCCGCGCCGCCATGCGGCTGGTGGATCTGGTCGTCCCACAGCTTGCGATAGGTACCGTTCTTGGCGAGCAGCTCGGCATGCGAGCCGCGCTCGATGGCGCGGCCGCCTGAAATCACGATGATCTCGTCCATCTCGACGACAGAGGTCAGACGGTGGGTCGACCAGATCATGGTGCGGCCCTTGGCGACCTTGAGCAGCGTGCGGTTGATCGCAGCCTCAGTCGTCTGGTCGAGCGCCGAGGTCGCCTCGTCGAGCAGCAGCACCGATGGATTGCGTATGATGGCGCGTGCGATCGCGAGGCGCTGGCGCTGGCCGCCCGACAGCGTATCGCCGCGTTCGCCGACCGGCGTGTCGTATTTCTGCGGCAGGCTCATGATATAGCGGTGGATCTCGGCCTTCTTGGCGGCCTCCGCCACCTCCTCGTCGGTGGCGCCCTCCTTGCCGAGCCGGATGTTCTCGCGGATCGACATGTTGAACAGCATGTTCTCCTGGAACACCACGGCCATGCTCCGGCGCAGCGAATCCAGCGTCACTTTCCGCACATCGACGCCGTCGATGGTGACGCGACCTTCGTCGGGAACGTAGAGGCGCAGGACCAGATTGAGCAGCGTGCTCTTGCCGGAGCCGCTGGGCCCGACGATCGCGATGCTCTTGCCGACCTTGAGCTTGAGGCTGAGATTGTCCAGCACCGGCGTCTGGCTGCCTTCGTACTGGAAGGTGACATGGTCGAAAGTGATATCGTTGGTGATGCGCGGCAGATCCGGCGCGCCGGGACGATCGGCGCCGCGCGTCGGTTCGTCCAGCAGCTCCTGGATATGGCGCACGGCAGCGGCCGAGGAGATCGACACCGGGATGAAGTGCATCACATGGGCGATGTTGTAGGAGACCTCCCAGAACGCGCTCTCGAAGGTGACGAAGGTGCCGATGGTGATCTGCCCCTTGGTCGCAAGATACGCACCGATCGCGAGCACCACGAGGTGCAGGAGCAGGACCGAGATCGTGACCGTCCGCTCCACCATGGTCGACAGGAATGCGGCTGACGCGATCCTGTTGCGGGTCTCGTCGTTGCGGAAGGCGAAGAAGCCGAACATCTTGCGCTGCAGGCTGAACGCCTTGATCACGGCCTGCGCCGCCACGTTCTCCTGCACCATGCCGAGCAGCCCGCTTTCGTTGAGCTTCTGCTCGTAATTTGCCTGCACCGCCTTCGGCGTGAGGATGCGCGGTCCGATCAGCGTGATCGGAAACACCAGCAGCGCGACCACGGCGAGCTGCCAGTTCAGGAACAGCAACAGGATGATGCCGGCTATCAGCTCCATGAACGGCAGTGCAGCGCTGTTGACAAATGTCTTGACCGAGCCTTCGAAGGCCGAGAGATCGACGGAGAAGCGTGACAGGATCTCGCCGCGCTTGGTGCGACCGAAATAGGCCGCCGGCAGGCTCTGCACGTGCTCGAACAGCCGCTTGCGCACGTCGGAGATGATGCAGGCTGCCAGCCGCGCGTCCCAGCGCTCGTACCAGACTGCGACGATCGAGGTGAAGATGCCGGCGACCGCGAGCACGCCGAGGATCTTGTAGAGAGCCTGAAAGTCCTCCTCGCCGAGCGCGTCGTCGATCAGGAACTTCAGGCTGAGCGGCATGATGACGTTGAAGAGCGTCTCGATCAGCACGCCGAACGATACGAAGGCCAGGATCCGCTTGTAGTTGGAGAGGTAGGGCTTGACGAAGCCCAGGATGGTTGCGAGCGCGCCGGCGGCTTCGCGCGCCGTGAAGACAACGAGGTCCTCGTCCTCATCGTCGTCATCGAGCTCCGGAAGCTCGTCGTCCTCCTCCTCGTCATCCTCATCGTCTTCCAGGTCCGGCTTGACGGCGGATGCGAGCTTGTCCTCAAGCTCGGTCGCTTCTTCCGCGGCGAGCTTCTGTTTGTCGGGCGAGAGAGGCCTGGATGCCATGAAACCAACCGATGCTGACGGCCGGCATGACCGCAGAAAATCAGGAAAACAGCGGAGAACCGCTATTGCACCGATTCTATGCGATCAGGATCAATTCGGCAAAGCAATTGGCGAATTCGCGAGGCAGCTATTCGTCGTCCTCGACCTTGTCGAAGAAGGAATAGCGCAAGCTGTCGGCGTCGGCGTACCACTGCCCCGGCCCCTTGTTGGCGGCGAGCGTCGCCGCCCACAGCGCATCGGTGCAGTCGTTGCGGTGCATCGACAGGTCGAACCCGTTGCCGAAGAACAATTCCGACCATTCCCACCAGGTGCCGAGCTTCTTGACCCCGCGCAGGAGGTCGTAGCGATCAATCAGGCCAGGCGCCATGTCGGAGGTGATCGAGCCGAACACCAGGCCCGTCTTGACCACGCGGTTCAATTCGCGGATCGCGCGGACGACCTGCTTCTCGGAGAGGTGGCAAAGGCTGGTCTCGAATACGAAATCGAACGCGCCGTCCTTGAACGGCATGTCAGCGATCGAACCGAGCTTGTTGTATTTCTTGAGCGCCTTCGGCGTCCTGGCATGGATGGTGCGGTTGTTCTCGATGCCGAAGGCGTCGATCCCGCGCTCGCGCAGCGCGCCGACGAGCTCGCCGCTGGCAGAGCCCGCCACCAACAGCTTGGCACCCTTCGCCTTGCCCCAGACGATGCCGATGAGTTTCATCAGATAGTCGGGGTCGGTGAACTGGCGCCACGCTTCGCCATAGGGACCCTGACCGCGATAGTTGTCGAAATAGTCGCGGTCGATCTTGTCGGACAGCGGTGTCTCGCTCTGGCTGCGCGCGCGACGCAGGCGCATCATCTCGGTCAGGATGATGTCGGTCGCAGCGTCCGAGGAGTCGAGCAGACCGTTCAGCGTCGAATCGAACAGATAGTCGCCGACCACGACGATGCCGGGATGCTCCTTCGGCTCGGGCCGGTGATTGGTCATGACATCGCGCACGGGCAAGCCGCCCGGCAACGCGTTCACCGAAGACAGCCAGCGGTGGATCTTGCCCTCCATGAAATGCGCACGCGCATCGCCGAGCGAGGCGGGCAGCGATTTCAGCGCGGCATCGATCAGCTCCTGGTCGGAGAGATTGGCGAAGGCCAGCGCATCAGAGCCCGGAATGAGCCAGTTCAACACGCCGTGCTTGCCGACGTCGTGGCGGGCGCCCTCGTTGTAGACGCAGCAACCGCCGAAGGCTTCCGACATGAACCAGGCGCCGGGGATCTTGTCGCCCCAGAACGGGGCGTCGAACAGGATCGAGACGCGCAGGTAATGCGCGGGACGGTCGAAATAGGAGACGTGCTTGACCATCGACTTGCGGAGCTGCTCGCCTTCCCAGCCAAGCGTGGCGAGCCAGGAATGCGGCAGGCAGACCAGCACGAGGTCGAAGTCGCGCGTCTCCGGCCCCTTGCCGTTCATCATCTTGAGCTGGTAGCGCCCCGTCGGCGCCTTGCCGACGGCGAGCACGCGATGATTGAGCTGGATGTCGGCGTTGACCTCCGACTGGAGACACTCGACGAGCTGCTCGTTGCCGTTCTGGATCGAGTAGAGGCCGATATAGCCATCGACATCCATCAGGTAGTTCTTGAGCGCATTGAGCCCGTTGGTGTTGTGGCTCTCCGTCGCGATGTCGGAGCGCGCCATCACCTTGAAGAATCGCTTGGCGGTCGCGTCATCGACCTCCTCGTCGAGCACCTGCTCGGCCGTCTTGTAGGCCCAGGGATGCTCGTTGTCGTGCGCGCCGACGCCTTCGTAATATTCGATCGGCGACATCATGTCGGAGCAGCGCTTGCGGAACGCTTCGATGGCAGCCGCGGTCTTGGCGCCGTATTTGCGGCGCACGCCGGGTACGTCGTTCAGGAGCTCGCCGCCGAACTGGACCTGCTCGGCGTCCATGGGAATGGTCTGAAGCCCGAAATGCTGGATCAGTTCCCGCAATGGATCCGGTCCGGTCATCGAGTAATCGTAGATCTCGGCAACGCCCGCCTCGTACATCGCAGGCGCCGAATCGAACTTCCGCGTGACGATCTTGCCGCCGAGCCGGTCGGACGCCTCATAGATGGTGATGCGGCAGAGATCGCCGAGTTTGCGCTTCAAATACCAGGCGCTCATCAGCCCGCCGGGGCCGCCGCCTACGATTGCGAGGTCAAGCATGTCAGGTCCGTGGTCTCCGGCCGCCCCCCGTGTCGGGACCACCGGTCTAAGCTCTCTTAACAGAAGCGCTTTTTTGGCTGAAGGAAAGATGAACAAACGACGTCCCTGCACCGCAGCAAGGAAACAAAGCAGCAAAAAGGCCGGCAAAAGCCGGCCTTTTCATTGTCCTCGGGAATCGTACGGATGAACCATGTTTCGGCCCGGGCCGGGCTCCCCGGCGGCCCGGCTAGCCCGTGGGTGGGACGGGCCAATCGAGCCGCCTCCGGCTATTTCAGGATGAACCTCGTCAGCAGCACGGCCAGTTCGCTTTGCCTGGAAACCCCGACCTTGGAAAACACCCGCTTCAGGATCGTCCGCGCCGTTTCCTCAGCAATACCTAGCCGTTCAGCCGCTTCACGGGGCGAAAGGCCCGCACCGACCAGCGAGGCCACCCGGGCCTCCCCCATGGTCAGGCCCAAAACATCCCTGATCAAGGCAGGCTCGGTCGGACGATCATTGTCGGGATCAATCAGAAGCACGATGGCCCGGGCCTGGGTCAGAAAGTTCGTGACCGCACATTGTCCGGCCGGGATCGGGAGAACATAGAGCGTCAGCGGGCGAATTGAACACTTGCGATGGACTAGTATCGGCCGGTGCTTCGCCAACCAATCGTCTCTCCAATAATCCGCGAGGCTAGCCAATCTCCCCGGCCCCTGCAGGCTGATCGGCGAAGCCCCCACGACCAGCTTGTCGCCGGCGAGATTGAGACCATCGCCCAACCTCGCCTGGGCAGCGGGATTCGAGAACAACACGCGCGCCAGCGAATCGAGGATAAAAACCCCGATGCCTACGCGTTCAAGGGCCGTACCAAGCTCCACCCTGCCAAGCTCTGCATCCATAAGGCGGATGCTCAGGCGAAGCGAGCGCTCGATATGGGGACCGAATCTGGTCAGCAACGCCAGCTCTTCGTCGGTGAATTCCGGCTTGCCGGCTTCACGCTGCACAACGACGCCCACCTCCACGCGGGGATCGGGCGATACCATTGCTGCGGCGAAATATTTCAGACCGTACTTTGCGAGCAAGCCAACGTAGAGTGGATCTGTCTCGACCTCTGCCGGCGACACGAGGTGCCGATCGGTGACCGCGTCGCCGCTGAAAAAGTAGCCTCGCTCTCGTGAGCGAATAGCGCGGATATCACGGAGTCCCCAGTTCTGCCGATATTCCTCGCAGAGCGCCTGCATGGAATCGGAGCCCAGGGCACTGAAGCTGCCATCGTCCTTGCTGTAGACCATCGTGGCGCCGCGATCGCCAAAGCAATCGGCAAGGGCCTGCAACGCCTGCGGCCAGTGTACAGGCTCCGATGCGGATTGATAGATCGCCTCGATTGCATGCTCAAAACACTCAGAAGTAAGGTTCAAGCAGCCCCGCCCAATCGACAAAGTATCAAAATCGTCCGGACGCTGCCAAATCGCGCCAAACCAACCAATCGAAATCGTATGTTTGGCACGGGGGCCGTGGCAAGTGCTTTGTCGACGGCCGCTAGCCGGAGCAGACGCACCCTCGTCCACCGGGAGCCGGGCAAACAGGCCTTCGGGCCGCGCTGCGCAAGCACGGAGCCTGCCGGTCACGATTGACGGCGAGACTGGTCCTCCGACCAGCTGGCCATAGCGAAGTCCGATCTTTGCTTCTCAGACGGCGCCGGCCCAGCCGCGAACGCTCGTCTCGCCTGAATAAGAGCTTCTGCAAGAACCGACTGGGCAAATCTGCAATGTTCGGCGGTGTGGTCCGCCATCACCTGCAGGCGGAAGCGCGCCGCGCCCCTGGCAACCGCGGGATACTCCACGAGATTGGCCGCAAGTCCGCGCTCGCCCAGATGCCGCGCGGTCAGACGCGCCTGGGCTTCGTCCCCGACGACGACCGGTACGATCGGCGACGGTGCTCCCAAACACTTCAAATCAGCGGCCGATAGGATCGAGCGCAATAGGACAATCCGGTCGAGAAGGGCCCGGCGGCGCTTTTGTCCTTCCGGAGATCGAATAATCTCCAGCGCCTCGTGGACCACGGCACATTGAACCGGGGAAAGGGCATTCGAGAAGATGTGAGGTCCGGCGAAGACCTTGAGATATTCGAACGTGCTTTCACTGTTTGTTGCAACGAAGCCGCCATTTGACGCAAACGTCTTGGAGAAGCTGCCCATCACGATGTCTATCTCGCCCATGAGCCGCTGCGCCGCCAGATGTCCTCCTCCGCCGGGTCCCAGACAACCGAGATCGTGCGCACAGTCGACCATCAGCGTGGCGCGGAATTCGCGACACAATCGCTGAACAGCGCCGATGTCCGGCGTGTCGGAATTCATCGAAAACAGACTTTCAGTAACGACCAAGATTCCACCATTGGCATCCCTGCTCCTGATCTTGTGCAGAATTCGCTTGAGGCTCTCCGTTTTGAGATGGCCAAAAACATGAACATTCGGAGTCGAGCAATGCGCCCCCTCCTGAAGACACGCGTGCGACAATCCATCGAGAACGACATGATCACTCGGCCTCACGAGCGCACGGAGCACCCCGAAACCCGCTGCCCAGCCGGTCGGAAATAGCAGGACTCGATCATATTCGAGAAACTCGCAAAGCGCCTTTTCGAGCCGCACCGCGGCCTCAGTACGCCCCATCAACGCCGCCGATCCGGCGCTGTGCACACCATACTCGTTGATCGCAGCATGAGCGGCTGCTCGGATGCCCGGATGATTGGAGAGCGCGAGATAGTCCTGGGACGCAAAGTTGACGGTCTCTCGCCGATTAATCCCGTTGGTCCCCATGATCTCGCACTCGGGTCCGGGCTGCGCACGAGTCGCTCTGAAGTAGGGCCAAAGCTGCTTCTTGGCGCGCCCACTGACCCAGGCAAGGTACGCTCCGGTTCGCCGAAGCAGGTCGTGGCCTTCGAGCTCCCGAAACTCGGCAATACTTCCGGTCAAGCTCGATGCCATCGCCGACGAGTCTGGATGAGATTCCATGAGAGGCCTCCCCTCAATAGGCCGACGACCGACATGAAAGCGGCCGGCCTCGGCCCATCGGGCATCGATTCAGGTGTGAAAGTCATTCCGGCTGCACCGGGCGTTCCGCTCGACGACCGCGGTGCATTTCCCGGCTTCATCCGCCACATTCGTCATCCAGATTCGAACCAAAGACTCCGCATGCCGATGCTCCCGCTTGAAGTCGATGACGAATCCCGGGAAGTGGCCAGCCGCGAGCGCTGGTGAACTTTCAAACGTGAAGCGTTCCGGCGTCGTCTTTCCGCAGATGGGAAAACCAGATTGGCGGAAGAACCGGTTGAGCGGGCTCAAGCCACCCGCGAAGCTGCGCTTGTGGCCCCTGGCGTCGCCGAGCGCGAAGAGTGCGATCTGTCGGCTTCGGCTGATAGCGGTTGCCACCTCATGGGAATGCTTGTCCCAAAGGTAGTGCCAATTGCCCTGGCCGTAGGTGGGCGTTCCCAGAAACGCCAGGCTGTATCGCTTGCCGTAGATGCGAGGCGCCCAGTCATCCCATTCCGCGAGGTCGACCAGATCGACTTCGATCGCGGAACACCCTGCGATGAGATGCGCCACGGACCGCGTAGAACCTGAAGTCGATGCATAGATGACGCAAGCGCGCCTCGCTGAAGAACCTGCGTGAAACTCAGGCATCCAGCGCTTCCGCTGTATTGCCGGTGTCGGCGAATGGCTTAGTCCCGGTCACCGACGCGATAGCTCCACGCTCGAGAGCCGCCGCCAAACGGGCACCGCCGAACTCGTTGTCGCCATAGAACTGGCGGGCAATGGGCTCCAGCGGACTGCCAACCGCCTTGAACCGGGAAATCTGGTCGGCCGGGCAGCACAACGGTCGAACCGAGCCGTATTCCCGGTGAAAAACCCAGCCGCGATAATCGAGGTAACCGAACCGACAGAAGAACTGGATCAAAGGCTTGTTGCAGTCGAGGAAATCGATCTTGCATCCATTGCCGTAGTGAAAGTGTCTTGCGTAATGCAGGATGAGCTTGATGGGATGAATCGACTTCTGAAGCTCCGGCTCGAACATCAATTTCGTCGTCAGCGACATTTCGCTAGCGGCATAGTCGAAGCGATCGTCGACCCCATATAGAGTTCGATAGTAATCCGTGTGGGGATCGGAAAAACGGTTTCCTCTGATCGTTCCGATGATCCTTCCGTCCAGATGGGTCGCATAAATGGTCCCGCTCGCGTCGAGCGGCTCTATGACCGTTTTGCGCACGTGGTCCGCGTATTTCTGCCGGCGCTGCATTTGCTCGACATAGACGCGATATCTGAAGCGATAGACCTCCAGCCGTGCATCATCGTCCGATGCCTCGCGAATCTCGAAGCGTCCGGCCCTCGGCGCACCCGTCATGGAGATCACTCCGCCGCGACTGCCATCCAACAACTGCGAGCTGCTGGGCTTCTCCGGGTCGACACCGAGGTCTTCGACAAATTCTCTCTGCACGACAACACGATCCTTGAAATTCTTCTCTACTGGACAGGAGGCATCGGGACTCACTTTTCGACGGTTGCCCGGCGATACGCCTCGTCCCAAACGGGAAGCGGATAGACGGCATTGAAATAGTCAAAACATCGAAACATTGCCGCGGAGCTCTCCGGATACCGCGTCGCGACGTCGAGGATCAGATGCCTCAAGAACGTCGCATGCCTGGCGTCTTCAGTCGCGTGCTCAATGAGGAAACGCAGCCCTTCGCGAGGGAGCTTTCGCGCCTCAATGACTGGAAGAGCTGCCTGCGTGACCAACGCCGTAAGTTGCTCGAACAAGTACTCCGCACCGAGGTAGCCGAATGGGCTTTCGACCCGAGCCATTCGCCACCAAACTGCGGCAACCGCAAACGTTGCTGGTGACGCTGCGGCAACGACTGCATCCTCCTGATGACCGCCGAGCTTGCCATGATCTTCAAGGGCCCAAAGGCCGTGCTCCGCTTCTTCCGCCTTGTGCGCCGAGAGCATCTGCATCAATTTGACTTCGTTCTTGGGGAGCCGCCCAAACATGTGAAAGCCGGCTTCCGTAGTATGCGACTGATACCAACACACTGACCTGAATATCTCACGAACCAGCGCGAGTATGTGCTCGGCAGGCGTCGAGGGATCGGAAATCATGCGCCAGCCACGCCAGGCTTTTACATTGGCGAAGACTTCATTCACCCGACGGTCCAACTCCTCGAACGTCGCCTGCGCATCGAGGGAATACCCATTGATGGGTTGAGCTGAGATCGTCATGCTGTCACCAACTTGGTGTGAGTGCGGGATTGGCAAACGAGCTTCTCTGCGTAGGTGAGCAGTGGCGAAGCGACTTTTTTGAGATGCGCTAGATCATACGGATTGAGATTGAGGTTATGAATCCGGCCGGCAATCGGATCGCGAATATGGAATCCCGTCTCCCTAAAGCCGAACCGCTCGAAGATTCCAACGAGGTCGCTCCGCGTCCCGATGACACAACAGGTTGCTCCGGCGAGCATTCCAGTTCTGTAGACTTCACAGAAGAGCGGTACGATCACTGCACGCGCGCGAAGCTCGGGCCGCACCACAAAGCGGGAATTTACCACCGCCGTCGAAAGACACGCGATTCGTGCCCCCTCGACCAGAGGCCTCAAATGGAGATCTAGCAGCGCATCTGGTGCCCATGTGACCCGCACTGCCGCCAACAGGCGATCATCCTGCTTGACTTGAAAATTCAAGCTGACGTCATCGACAGGCTCAAGAAGGCATCGACGCACGTGGTCCGCATGGGCATACGCCTTCTGATCGCGCTCGACGTAAAGATCATAACGAAGCCGACCGATAGCCTCGAGTTCGGCGGCGCTTTTCGCCACGCTCACTTGCCCTGCTCGAGGCAGTGCCTGCTTTGGCCAGCGCCTCGCTAATTCTTCCCTTTCATCGGCCCCCTTCAAGATTTGCTCCCCACAGACTTCGATGTAAAAAAGACATCGTCCCCGAGGCATCCGGCAGCAGACACCGCGCGCCCGAGATCACTCCGCCGCGACCGCCATCGACCGTTGAGCAATGGCGCGCCGATAGGCCATGTTCCAGGCGGGCATCGGATAGACGTGATGGAAATACTCGAAGCCGTAGCAAATCGACGCGCGCGATTCCGGATACCGCTCGGCGACATCGCGAATGAGCTGGCCGATCTGTTGCGCATGCTCGATGTCAGCCGTGGCGTGATGATCGATGAACTCAAGCCCCTTCGGGGACAATCCCCTGCGATGAAGGATATGCCTCACTTCCTCTGTCACCAACGGAGTCAAGGCGTCAAAAAGATAAACGGCGCCCAAATAGACGAACGGGTCACGCTTCAGCGCAATGTAATTCCACACGCCGGCGATCGCGAACGAAGACGGGCTCATGCGACGCGATCTGGCAAACTCCTCATTCCCGCCGAAGCCCTTGTAGTCACGAAGGGCCATTTCGTTATGGTCGAACTCCTCGGACTGATGATGCAACATCTCCTCGACCCAAGGAATCGGCATAGATCTCGGCATCTGTCCGATCGCCCAGAGCGCAGCCGCGAGCGAGTCGGGCTGATACATGACTATCTCGAGATAGATCTCCTTCAGTATCGCGATGATCGTTGCGACCGGCGTGGAATCGTCCGCAACGAGACGCCACGGAGCCGATTCCTTGATTTCCGCGAAGGTGTCATCGACCCGGTTCGCAAGATGGGCCAGAACCTGCGAACTGCTCAACGTTTCCGGATCGACACCCAAATCCTCAATATACTCGGCTCGCATGAAATCCCCCTCTGCCTCAGCGATAAGGACGACGATCACAATCGCCCAATGCGCACTTACGTTTGCCGGGTTTACCCGCCGGCTTCAGCCCCCATCTGGGGTATGACGAGCAATACATGTGGCGTGTCCCGAGTGATGGTTCACCGCGTCAAGGTGCCGTCACAAGCGGAGCGCGCTTCAACCGACGTCTCGACGCGACCAGTGGCGACCCGACCGACCTCATGTGGGCGATATCGGCCAGGTCCAGGATCAGAACATCCTGCGGGCCCGCGACCGGGTCATCCAGCTTAGTACCGGACCTGCAATATCCAATGCGCTCAAACAGCGGCACACGGTGCGGGAGGGTCGACAGCACCGAATGCGTGCAACCCGACAGGACGCCGATCTCGTAGGCGCGTCGCAAGATCACGACCAGATTGGCCAGATCCGCCCGTTCGCTCGACGCAACGATGAGTCGGCTGCAGATGATGGTTTTGCCGCAAGCGATATCTGCGGGGAGACTGCCGCGCAGAAGCGAGAGATAGTCGCTCGCAACGACGTCGACAGACCACGACATCCGCAAGGCCACCGATATCGTCGCGCCATTGCCGATAAAGAGATTGAGCGACACCGGATCAATGGGATCAAGCAGCGTTCGGTCGGCTCCCGCCACCGCATAGGGTTGGGCTTGTTCGACCACGAAGCGCTGGTAGCGCAGTCTCCCGATGCATCCGAGTTCTTCGTCAGTGCTGGCGACTCGAACGCTGGAGTGACCGGCCAGAATTGACAGGCCCGGCCAGCGGGCCGAACGTTCGAGGTTGCACGGGACAAGAGACATCTAGCCGCCGGCTGCGACGGCTCTTTCGAGCGCCTCCTCCCAAACTGGCAGCGGCCAGACGCAACGGAAATAGTCGAAACAGCGCGTCATCGCTGTTTCACTGCCCGGATACCGGGTGACGGTATCGAGAATGAGGTGCTTCAGAAACGTCGCGTGTTTGGCGTCCTCGGTCGCGTGCTCGATCACGAACCTGAGCTCGTCGCGCGGCAAGTTTCGGCTCTCGATGATCGGCAATGCGGCCTTGGTCGCGAGCGCGGTCAGTTGCTCATAGAGATATTCCGCGCCGAGATAGCCAAGCGGCTCCTCGTGCTCGGCCATTCGCCACCATACTGCCGCGACGGCAAAGGTCGTCGGGGAAGTCGCGGTCAGATCCTTGGCGCCCAGCTTGGCCATGTCCTCGCGCGCCCATAATCCGTGCTCGGCTTCTTCGGCCTTGTGGCATGCCAGCGACTGCATCAGTCGAACCTCTCCCTTCGGAAAGCGCCCGATCATATGGAACGCTGCTTCGGTAGTATGCGGTTGATACCAGCAAACCGAGCGATAAAGCTCCCTGACGAAGGCAAGGATGGTAGATGGCGGTGTCCGCGGATCACGGATGACCTGCCACCCCTTCCACGCCTCGACGGCAGCAAACACCTCCGAAACGCGATGATCGAGTGCTCGGAAGCTCTGCCACGCCTCTTCCGGATAGCTGGCTTTGCTTGCGACGCTGGATGCACTTTCATAAACGTTCATCACGGCACTCCCAGAAGGCAACGGGGTCTGGCAACGGCTGGCATTGCCCGTGATGCTCGCAGGTAAAGCGCGTCCGCTTCAGCCCCCATCTGGGGTACGGAATGAATCGTTCACGGGGATTTTCGCCGAAAGCATTGCGGGCGCGGCGACGGACCGCATGGTCCGCCGGACTATCTCAGCACCAGCTTTGCCAGCAGGGCCGCAAGCTCGCTTTGCCTGCTGACTCCGACCTTGGCGAATACACGCTTCAACGTCGTGCGTGCGGTCTCTTCAGAAATGCCCAGTTTTTCGGCAGCCTCGCGCGGCGACTGACCGGCACCAACCAGCGCGGCAACGCGCGCTTCACCCAACGTCAAACCGAGAATGTCACGAATGAGCGAAGGATCTGGCGGGCTGTCCACGTCGGGATCGATGGCGAGCACGATAACCCTGGCCTGGGTCAGAAACAGGTTCATAGCGGTTTCAGCCATCGGTATCGGCAGAAAGTAGAGAGTCAGCGGGCGATTGGACGAACGGCGATGGACCAAAATCGGACGTTGCGCGGCAATCACGTCTTCAGATCGGTAATTGACGATGCGCTTCATCGCTTCGGATGCTTGCGAATTCAGCGCCAGCGACTGCACGCTCAATTTGTCGCCGATGATGTCAAGGCCGTCGCCCAGCATCGTTTGCGATGCAGGATTGGAAAAAATCACGCGCCCGAGCGAATCGAGAATGAAAATGCCCATCCCCAGACGGGACAGCGCCGCGCCCAGCCCCATCTTGCTGAGTTCGGCGTCCATGAGGCGTATACCGAGACGCAGGGCTCGTTCGACATGGGGGCCCAGCCGGGCCAACGTATCGAGCTCGGCGTCGGTAAATTCCGTTTTTTTTGGGCTCCGCTGAATGCTGAGAGCGACCTCGACCCAAGGATCAGGCGACACCATAGCTGCTGCGAAATACTTCAAGCCGTGCCGCGTCAGCAAGTCAGTGTAGAACGGATCGCTCAACATCTCCTGGCGTGAGACGACGTCACGGTCGGTAATGACGTCGCGTTTGAAGAAGTAGCCGCGTTCGCGCGACCGAACAGCCCGGATGTCGCGATCACTCCAGAGCCGACCGTATTCGAGACTGACCGAAGTCAACGACGCGGATTCGATGACACCGAAACTGCCGTCATCCTTCCCATAGAGCAGGATCGCGCCGACGTCGCCGAAACAGTCGGCGATCACTTGCAACGCCTGGGTCCAATAGGAGGGTTCGGCGGCGGATCGATAAATGGCCTCGACCGCGCGGACAAATGGCTCTGACATAAAATCGAACAAGAAAATTGACGCGTGCTGGAAAGTTGACCCGAGCGTCCCAACCTTGTCAACGCACCACCCCTCCCTACGCTCAGCAAAAAGGCCGGCTTTCGCCGGCCTTTTCATGATCCTCGGTATTCCTACGGATGAACCATCATTCCGCAGGCGGCAACGCCACCGGCTCCGCTTCCGGCGCCGGCGAGACGACCGAGGTCTGCTTCTCGCGCTCGTCGAGGATCAGCTTGTCGCGCTTCATGGCAACTTCGCGGATCTTGGCCATGGAGGCGCCGGTGCCCGCCGGGATCAGCCGGCCGACGATGACGTTCTCCTTGAGGCCCTCGAGCGGGTCGACCTTGCCGTTGACCGCCGCCTCCGTGAGGACGCGGGTGGTCTCCTGGAACGAGGCCGCCGAGAAGAACGAGCGTGTCTGGAGGCTCGCCTTGGTGATGCCGAGCAGAACCGGCGTTCCCGTGGCGGGCTTCTTACCCTCTTCCTTCGCCTTCTCGTTGAGCGCGTCGAACTCGATCTTGTCGACCTGCTCGCCGGAGATCATGTCGGTCTCGCCCTGGTCGGTGATTTCCACCTTCTGGAGCATCTGACGGACGATCACCTCGATGTGCTTGTCGTTGATGAGCACGCCCTGGAGCCGGTAGACCTCCTGGATCTCGTTGACCAGATAGGCCGCGAGCTCCTCGATGCCCTTGACCGCCAGGATGTCGTGCGGCGCCGGGTTGCCTTCCACGATGAAGTCGCCCTTTTCGACGACGTCGCCGTCCTGAAGGTGAATGTGCTTGCCCTTCGGGATCAGGTACTCGCGCGGCTCGTCGGTCTTGTCCACCGGCTCGATCGAGATGCGACGCTTGTTCTTGTAGTCACGTCCGAACCGGATGGTGCCCGCGATTTCGGCGATGATCGCCGCATCCTTCGGACGCCGTGCCTCGAACAGTTCCGCCACCCGCGGCAGACCGCCGGTGATGTCACGCGTCTTGGCGCTTTCGGTCGAGACACGGGCGAGGATATCACCCGGCGCGACCTTGGCTCCGATATCGACCGAGAGAATGGCGTCGACCGACAGCATGTAGCGGGCATCGCCGCCGCGGGCGAGCTTGAGCACCTTGCCATCCTTGCCCTTGATCACGATGGCCGGACGCAGGTCCGAACCGCCACGCGTCGATCGCCAGTCGATGACCACACGCTTGGCGATACCGGTGGCTTCGTCCAGCGTTTCCGAGATCGACTGCCCTTCGACCAGATCCTCGAAGCCGATGGTGCCTTCCACCTCGGTGAGGAGCGGACGGGTGTAGGGATCCCACTCGACGATGCGCTGGCCACGCTTGACGTTGTCGCCCTCATCGACGTGCAGGCGCGAGCCGTACTGAATACGGTGCGTCGCACGCTCGGTGCCGTCGCCATCGACGATCGCCACCACCATGTTGCGGACCATTGCGATCAGGTGACCTTCGCTGTTGCGGGCGATGGCCTTGTTCCTGATCACGATCTTGCCGTCGAAGTTGGATTCGACGAACGACTGCTCGTTGAGCTGCGCCGCACCACCGATGTGGAAGGTGCGCATGGTGAGCTGGGTGCCCGGCTCGCCGATCGACTGCGCCGCGATGACGCCGACCGCTTCGCCGTGGTTGACCGGCGTGCCGCGGGCGAGGTCGCGGCCGTAGCACTTGCCGCAGATGCCGTTGACGAGTTCGCAGGTCAATGCCGAGCGGATCTTCACCTCCTGCACACCACCCTGCTGGATGGCATCCAGATGGCTCTCTTCCATCAGCGTACCGCGCTTGATGATCACCTTGCCCGAGCCGTCACGCACGTCTTCGCAGGCCACGCGGCCCAGGATGCGCGAGCCGAGCGAAGCGACCACGGTGCCGGCATCGACGATGGCGCGCATCTTGATGCCGAGCTTGGTGCCGCAGTCGTCCTGCGTGATGATGCAGTCCTGCGCGACGTCGACCAGACGGCGGGTCAGGTAGCCGGAGTTCGCGGTCTTCAACGCGGTGTCCGCGAGGCCCTTGCGGGCGCCGTGCGTCGAGTTGAAGTACTCGAGCACCGAGAGGCCTTCCTTGAAGTTCGAGATGATCGGCGTCTCGATGATCTCGCCCGACGGCTTGGCCATCAGGCCGCGCATGCCGGCGAGCTGGCGCATCTGGGCCGGCGAGCCACGCGCACCGGAGTGGGCCATCATGTAGATCGAGTTGATGTCGGCGTCTGCTCCGCTGGCCGTCTTCTTGGTCGCAGAGATCTCCTTCATCATCGCCTTGGCGATTTCTTCGGTCGCCTTCGACCAGGCGTCGACGACCTTGTTGTACTTCTCGCCATGGGTGATCAGACCGTCATTGTACTGCTGCTCGAAATCCTTCGCCAGCGTACGGGTGGTGTCGACGATCTTCCACTTGCCGTGCGGCACGACCATGTCGTCCTTGCCGAACGAGATGCCGGCCTTGAACGCGTTGTAGAAGCCGAGCGCCATGATGCGGTCGCAGAAGATCACCGTCTCCTTCTGGCCGCAGTGGCGGTAGACCTGGTCGATGACGCCGGAGATCTCGCGCTTGGTCATCAGCTTGTTGATGATGTCGTACGAGATCTTCGAGCTCTTCGGCAGCACGTTGCCGAGCATGATGCGGCCGGGCGTGGTCTCGATCCAGCGGCGGGCCGGCTTGCCGTCCTCGCCGACGCCTTCCCACCGGTACTTGATCTTGGTGTGGAGGTGGATGACCTTCGAATGCAGCGCGTGCTCGAGCTCGGCCATCTCGCCGAACACCTTGCCCTCGCCGGGCATGCCTTCGCGCAGGATCGAGAGATAGTAGAGTCCGAGCACGATGTCCTGCGACGGCACGATGATCGGCTGGCCGTTCGCCGGATGCAGGATGTTGTTGGTCGACATCATCAGGACGCGCGCTTCGAGCTGCGCTTCCAGCGACAGCGGAACGTGCACGGCCATCTGGTCGCCGTCGAAGTCGGCGTTGAACGCGGCGCAGACCAGCGGGTGGAGCTGGATCGCCTTGCCCTCGATCAGCACGGGCTCGAACGCCTGAATGCCGAGGCGGTGCAGCGTCGGCGCGCGGTTGAGCAGCACCGGATGCTCGCGGATCACCTCGTCCAGGATGTCCCAGACCTCGGGCCGCTCCTTCTCGACCAGCTTCTTCGCCTGCTTGACGGTGGTGGACAGGCCCTTGGCGTCAAGCCGCGAATAGATGAACGGCTTGAACAGCTCGAGCGCCATCTTCTTCGGCAGACCGCACTGATGCAGGCGCAGCTCGGGACCGACCACGATCACCGAACGGCCCGAATAGTCGACGCGCTTGCCGAGCAGGTTCTGGCGGAAGCGGCCCTGCTTGCCCTTGAGCATGTCGGCGAGCGACTTCAGCGGACGCTTGTTGGCGCCGGTGATGACGCGGCCGCGGCGGCCGTTGTCGAACAGCGCGTCGACGGCCTCCTGAAGCATGCGCTTCTCGTTGCGGATGATGATATCAGGCGCGCGCAGCTCCATCAGCCGCTTCAAACGGTTGTTGCGGTTGATGACGCGGCGGTAGAGGTCGTTGAGGTCCGAGGTCGCGAAGCGGCCGCCGTCGAGCGGCACCAGCGGACGCAGATCCGGAGGGATCACCGGAACGACGGTGAGGATCATCCATTCCGGCTTGTTGCCGGAGTGACGGAACGCCTCCACGATCTTCAGGCGCTTGGCGAGCTTCTTGTGCTTGATGTCGGAGTCGGTCTCCTGCATCTCGGCACGCAAGCTGACCTCGAGCTTCTCGAGCTCCATGCCCTTGAGCAGTTCGCGGATCGCCTCGGCGCCGATCATGGCGGTGAAGGAATCCTGGCCGTACTCGTCCTGCGCCTTCAGATACTCGTCTTCCGACAGCAGCTGACGGTCCTTCAGCGCGGTGAGGCCCGGCTCCAGCACGACGTAGTATTCGAAGTAGAGGATCCGCTCGAGATCCTTCAGCGTCATGTCCAGCAGGAGGCCGATGCGCGAGGGCAGCGACTTCAGGAACCAGATGTGGGCGACGGGCGCTGCGAGCTCGATGTGACCCATGCGCTCGCGCCGGACGCGCGACAGCGTGACCTCGACCGAGCACTTCTCGCAGATGATGCCCTTGTACTTCATGCGCTTGTACTTGCCGCACAAGCACTCGTAATCCTTGATCGGCCCGAAAATGCGCGCGCAGAACAGGCCGTCGCGCTCGGGCTTGAAGGTCCGGTAGTTGATGGTCTCCGGCTTCTTGATCTCGCCGTAGGACCAGGACAGAATCTTCTCTGGAGACGCGATCGAGATCCGGATCTGGTCGAAGACCTGAGCCGGCGTCGTCGGGTTAAAAAGATTCATAATCTCTTGGTTCATCGTCTTCTCCTCGCGTGCCGGTCGAGGCCGGCAGCAAATTCGAAAATCTTAACTCGCGGAGCGCCCTGCCCTCACCGCGCGGGACAAGGCGCCGATGCCCGGCCTCTTCGGCCGGGCATGAAGAGTCGCGTTACTCGGCCGCCTCGGAGGTCGGCGCCGGTCCCATCTTGGAATTGTGCAGGTCGACGTTGAGGCCGAGCGAGCGCATTTCCTTGACCAGGACGTTGAAGGACTCCGGAATACCGGCCTCGAACGTGTCGTCGCCGCGCACGATCGCCTCGTACACCTTGGTACGGCCGGCGACGTCGTCCGACTTCACGGTCAGCATTTCCTGGAGCGTGTAGGCCGCGCCGTAAGCTTCGAGCGCCCACACCTCCATTTCGCCGAAGCGCTGACCGCCAAACTGCGCCTTGCCGCCCAGCGGCTGCTGGGTAACGAGCGAGTACGGACCGATCGAACGCGCGTGGATCTTGTCGTCGACGAGGTGGTGCAGCTTGAGCATGTAGATGTAGCCGACCGTCACCTTGCGATCGAAGGGATCGCCGGTACGGCCATCATAGACGGTCGACTGGCCCGAAGCGTCGAGACCGGCGAGCTTAAGCATCTCCTCGATGTCGGCTTCCTTGGCGCCGTCGAACACCGGCGTCGCGATCGGCACGCCGTGGCTCAGGTTGCGGCCGAGTTCGATCAGCTCATTGTCGTTGAGCGTCTTGATCGTCTCGTCCTCGCCGTAGATCTTCTTCAGCGTCTCCTTCAGCGGCTTCATGTCCTGCTTCGACAGATAGGCATCGACCGTCTGGCCGATGCGCTTGCCGAGGCCGGCGCAAGCCCAGCCGAGATGCGTCTCGAGGATCTGCCCGACGTTCATGCGCGAGGGCACGCCGAGCGGATTGAGCACGATGTCGGCATGGGTACCGTCCTCGAGGAACGGCATGTCCTCGATCGGCACGATCTTCGACACCACGCCCTTGTTGCCGTGGCGGCCGGCCATCTTGTCGCCGGGCTGGATCTTGCGCTTCACCGCGACGAAGACCTTGACCATCTTCATCACGCCGGGCGGCAATTCGTCACCGCGCTGCAGCTTCTCGACCTTGTCGAGGAAGCGCTGTTCAAGCCCCTTCTTCGACTCGTCGTACTGCTTCCGCATGGCCTCGATCTCGGCCATCAGCTTGTCGTTCGGCGAAGCGAACAGCCACCACTGCGACTTCGGGTACTCCTCGAGCACCGCACGGGTGATCTTGGTGTCCTTCTTGAAGCCCTTCGGACCGGCAATGCCCTGCCGCCCCTCGAGGAGCTCGGCAAGACGGTTGTAGACGTTGCGGTCGAGGATCGCCTGCTCGTCGTCGCGGTCCTTGGCGAGACGCTCGATCTCTTCCCGCTCGATCGCCAGTGCACGCTCGTCCTTGTCGACGCCATGGCGGTTGAACACGCGCACTTCAACGATCGTGCCCTGCACACCCGGGGGCACGCGGAGCGAGGTATCGCGGACGTCCGACGCCTTCTCGCCGAAGATGGCGCGCAGGAGCTTTTCTTCCGGCGTCATCGGGCTCTCGCCCTTCGGCGTGATCTTGCCGACCAGGATGTCGCCGGCGCGCACTTCCGCACCGATGTAGACGATACCGGCTTCGTCGAGGTTCTTCAGCGCTTCTTCCGAGACGTTCGGAATGTCGCGGGTGATTTCCTCGGGACCGAGCTTGGTGTCGCGGGCCATCACCTCGAATTCCTCGATATGAATCGAGGTAAACACGTCGTCCTTCACGATCCGCTCGGAGAGCAGGATCGAGTCTTCGAAGTTGTAGCCGTTCCACGGCATGAACGCGACCAGCACGTTGCGGCCCAGCGCGAGCTCGCCGAGATCGGTCGACGGACCGTCAGCGATGATGTCGCCCTTCTTGACGATGTCGCCGACCTTCACCAGCGGACGCTGGTTGATGCAGGTCGACTGGTTGGAGCGCTGGTACTTCATCAGACGGTAGATATCGACGCCCGACTTGGTCGGATCGAGATCTTCCGTCGCGCGGATGACGACGCGGGTCGCGTCGATCTGGTCGATCACGCCCGAGCGGCGCGCCGCGATCGCAGCACCCGAGTCACGCGCAACCACGCCTTCCATGCCGGTGCCGACGAACGGCGCCTCGGCACGAACCAGCGGCACCGCCTGGCGCTGCATGTTCGAACCCATCAGCGCGCGGTTGGCGTCGTCGTTCTCGAGGAACGGGATCAGGGCCGCGGCGACCGAAACGAGCTGCTTCGGCGACACGTCCATGTAGTCGACCTTGTCCGGCGTCACCGGCAGAACTTCGCCGGCGTGACGGCAGACCACGAGGTCCTCGGTGAAGCGGCCCTTGGCGTCGAGCGGCACGTTGGCCTGCGCGACCGTGTAGCGGCCCTCCTCCATCGCCGAGAGGTACACGACCTCGTCGGTGACACGACCGTCCTTCACCTTGCGATAAGGCGTCTCGACGAAGCCGTACTTGTTGACGCGCGCGAAGGTCGCGAGCGAGTTGATCAGGCCGATGTTCGGACCTTCCGGCGTCTCGATCGGGCAGATGCGGCCGTAATGCGTCGGATGCACGTCGCGCACCTCGAAGCCGGCGCGCTCGCGGGTCAGACCGCCCGGTCCAAGCGCCGAGAGACGGCGCTTGTGGGTGATCTCCGACAGCGGGTTGGTCTGGTCCATGAACTGCGAGAGCTGCGAGGAGCCGAAGAACTCGCGCACGGCGGCGGCCGCCGGCTTGGCGTTGATCAGGTCCTGCGGCATGACCGTGTCGATGTCGACCGAGGACATGCGCTCCTTGATCGCGCGCTCCATGCGGAGCAGACCGATGCGGTACTGGTTCTCCATGAGCTCGCCGACCGAGCGCACACGGCGGTTGCCGAGGTGGTCGATGTCGTCGATCTCGCCCTTGCCGTCGCGCAGGTCCACCAGCGTCTTGATGACGGAGAGGATGTCTTCCTTGCGCAGCGTGCGCTGGGTGTCGGGCGCATCGAGGTCGAGACGCATGTTCATCTTGACACGGCCGACCGCCGAGAGGTCGTAGCGCTCGGCGTCGAAGAACAACGACTGGAACATGGCCTGCGCCGAATCCAGCGTCGGCGGCTCACCCGGACGCATCACGCGGTAGATGTCGAACAGCGCGTCCTCGCGCGTCATGTTCTTGTCGGCCGAAAGCGTGTTGCGGATGTAGGCGCCAACATTGACGTGGTCGATGTCGAGCAGCGGCAACTCCTTGTAGCCCTGCTCGTTGAGGGCCTTCATCAGCTTGTCGGTGATTTCCTCACCGGCTTCCGCATGGATCTCGCCCGTCTTCGGATTGACGAGGTCCTCGGCAAGGTAATTGCCGACCAGCTCCTCATCGGACATGCGCAGCGCCTTCAGCCCCTTCTCCTGGAGCTGGCGGGCGGCGCGCACGGTGAGCTTCTTGCCGGCCTCGAGCACGACCTTGCCGGTGTCGGCATCGATCAGGTCGGAGGTCGTGGAATAGCCGCGGAAGCGGTTGGCGTCGAACGGAACGCGCCAGCCTTCCTTGGTCCGCTTGTAGAGGATGCGCTTGTAGAAGGTGTTGAGGATCTCCTCGCCGTCGAGCCCGAGCGCGAACATCAGCGACGTCACCGGAATCTTGCGGCGACGGTCGATACGCGCATAGACGATGTCCTTGGCGTCGAACTCGATGTCGAGCCAGGAGCCGCGATACGGGATCACGCGGGCGGCGAACAGCAGCTTGCCCGAGGAGTGGGTCTTGCCCTTGTCGTGGTCGAAGAACACACCGGGCGAACGGTGCATCTGGGAGACGATGACGCGCTCGGTGCCGTTGACGATGAAGGTGCCGTTCATCGTCATGAGCGGGATGTCGCCCATGTAGACGTCCTGCTCCTTGATGTCCTTGACCGACTTCGCGCCGGTTTCCTCGTCGATATCGAACACGATGAGGCGCAGCGTCACCTTGAGAGGTGCAGCGAAGGTCATGCCGCGCTGGCGGCACTCGTCGACGTCATACTTCGGCGGCTCGAACTCGTAGCGGACGAATTCCAGCATCGAGGTACCGGAGAAGTCCGAGATCGGGAACACCGAGCGGAACACCGCCTGCAAGCCCTCATCCGGCCGCCCGCCCGTGGGTTCGTCGACCATCAGGAACTGGTCATACGATGCCTTCTGAACCTCGATGAGGTTCGGCATCTCGGCGACTTCCTTGATGTGTCCGAAAAATTTGCGAACGCGTTTGCGACCGGTGAATGTCTGCTGCGCCATCGTGGCCTCTCATTTCGGCGCCCGCCCTGGGCGCGCCTTCCGGGCCACGGCTGCCACCGCTCCCCGGGTTGAATTTTTCGAACCCGTTTTGAGGATCGGAAACTCAGTCTCGGACCGCCAAAGTCCTGAACCGTTCTTCAGACCTTCAAAACGCAAAACGACGCGCGGGGCGCGGAGGCGCACCCGCCCGTCACAACGATCGTCTTCACGGACTGCAAAAGCCCGAAATAGCCTGCTCTCCCAACGGCTTGCGGGAAACTCCGCCTTCCACGCCCACCGTGCTTTCGTGCTGTCGACCCGATATGGGGCGACAATAGTGGAGATTCGAGGGGTAAGCCCTCAAATCCCCACACTTTTTCGTGTTCGGCCTGCGTCGGAACGTCCCGTCGCACGCCTTTTGCATCCAGCCCGCCTGCCGAGGCCGGAAACCCGACCACCGACCTTGCGGGCCAAGATCCCGGGTCTCGCTGTCGCTCGCCCGGGATCTCGCTCAAATAAGCTTCGCTTACTTGAGCTCGACCTTCGCGCCAGCCTTCTCGAGCTGGGCCTTGATCTTGTCGGCTTCTTCCTTGTTCACGCCCTCCTTGACCGGCTTCGGGGCGCCCTCGACGAGATCCTTCGCCTCCTTCAGGCCCAGGCCGGTGATGGCGCGGACTTCCTTGATGACCTCGATCTTCTTGTCGCCGGAGGCAGCGAGAACGACCGTGAACTCGGTCTTCTCTTCAGCCGGAGCGGCGGCAGCGCCACCGGCAGCCGGGCCAGCCACCGCGACGGCGGCAGCAGCGGACACGCCCCACTTCTCTTCGAGGAGCTTGGCGAGTTCAGCGGCTTCGAGCACGGTGAGGCTCGAGAGGTCGTCAACGATCTTCTGCAAGTCAGCCATTGTATTGTTTCCTTAAGTGTAAGTCTGGTTCGGGTTTGAGTTTTGCGAAGGGCGTCAGGCCGCTTCGCCCTTTGAGGCATGAGCCTGAATGACGCGTGCGAGCTTGCCCGCCGGCGCGTTCGCGAGCTGGGCGAGCTTGGTCGCCGGAGCCACGATGAGGCCGACGATCTTGCCGCGCAGTTCGTCAAGCGACGGCAGCGAGGCAAGCGCCTTCACACCATCGACATTCAGGACGGTCTTACCCATCGAGCCGCCAATGATGACGAACTTTTCGTTCGCCTTGGCGAAATCGATGGCGACCTTCGGCGCCGCTACCGGATCGTTCGAAGTTGCGATCACGGTCGGCCCCTTCAACATGGGGCCGATGGCAACGACGTCAGTGCCTTCAAGAGCAATTTTGGCGAGACGGTTCTTCGAGACCTTCACCGAGGCACCCGCCTGCTTCATCTGCTGGCGCAGCTTCTGCATCTGGGCAACGGTGAGGCCGGAATATTGAGCAACGACCGCGACGCTCGTGGTCTTGAAGACCTCATTGAGCTGTTCGACCGCTTCCTTTTTTGCCGCTCGTTCCACAGCAAGCTCTCTCCGGTTGGCGGTCATCGCGCGAAAGGCGGGACCGCCGGGTTGCACCCGTCGTCCCACCCAAACCTGAACCTCTGGGCCAAAACCCCAAGGACACGCCGGGCAAGACGACAATTCAAAGCCTGCCCTCCCGGAACCCTTGAGGGGCCCACGGGGTGTCGAGGTCCGAACCAAACCCATTTCGAGCCGCCCAGAGGTGGCTGCGAAGTGAAATCCGGTCTTCACCCGTCTATGCAGGCCATGCGATTAAGCCATTGGAAAATCTAGATTTCCCGCTGGCGCCTGCAGTCTTGGACAGGACGAGGCCAGCCGGCATGCCGGTTGACCTCTGCCCGCATTCCACCAACTTGATGAGGTCGCTTCCTTTTCGGACAAATCCTTGCGGACGTCCTGAGAAGGAATGATCTCCTATCGTGTCGGGTTTTCGGAATGCGTGCACAGACACGCCAGCAACTCGCCAGCACGTCCGGAGGCGGTTCTTTAACCGCTCTTGACGGCCTTGCCAAGAGCAAAATTCACACCAGTTCCAATCGATTGGCGCGGACACTTGGCGTGGCAGCGAACTGGCCGATTCAGACCAGTTTGACCGCGTAAGGCAGCGGCCGCCCCTCAAAGAACGCGGTCAGGTTCGCCAGTACGCAGTCCCGCATCGCGATGTGGGAGTCCAGGGTGTGGCCGCCGATATGCGGGGCGAGCACCACATTGGGCAGCACCGTCAGTGCGTCCGGCGCGTGCGGCTCCTTCGTATAGACGTCGAGGCCGGCGCCGGCGATGGTCTTGTCGGAGAGCGCCGCCACGAGTGCTTTCTCATCAATGACCGAGCCGCGGGAGATATTGACGACATAGCCGTCCTCGCCCAACCGCTTGAGGATGTCGCCATTGACGGCGTGATGCGTCTCGGCGCCGGCGCGCACCGCAATCATGAGCACGCTGCACCAATCGGCGAGCGCCTCCAGCGACGAGAAATATTGGTAGGGCACGTCGTGGCAGGAGCGGCTGAAATAACCGACCTCGCTTTCGAACGCCGTGCAGCGCGCTGCGATCTTGCGGCCGATCTCGCCCATGCCGTAGACGCCGATGCGGCGACTGGGCATGCCGGCCTGCGGCCGCATCATCAGTGAAGGTCTTGACGCGGCCCAATCGCCGCTGCGGACGTATTGATCCGCAACCAGGATCCGGCGGGTGGCGGCGAGCATCAAGGTCATCGCGATATCGGCGACCGAGGCCGCATTGGCGCCAGGGCTGTGGCCGACCGCGATGTTGCGCGCGGCAGCCGCCTTCAGGTCGATGCCGTCATAACCGGTGCCGTAGCAGACGATCGCCCCAAGATTCGGCAAGACGTCCATTGCCGCCGCGCCGAGCGGCGTGGCGCCTCCGGCCAGCAGCGCACGGACGCCACCTAGCGCATCGCTTGAAAACACCTCTTGCGCCGGCTTGCCAGCGGTGTCGAGCAATTCAAATCGCTCGGCGAAGGGCGCCGTCATCGTCTTCGGGAAGCGCGAGTAGATCAGGACCTTGTCAGCCATTGTTATCGCTTCCCGCGAACGACGCCTCACAAATGGCAGGGGCGGAATCGGTTGCCCAATTCCGCCCCTGTCCGCATTTCCAGATCTATTGCCTTAGCCGAGGATCGTGCCCGGCTCGACCTTCACACCCGGGCCCATGGTCGAGGACACCGCGACGCGCTGGATGTAGGTGCCCTTGGAGCCGGCCGGCTTCGCCTTGGAGACCGCGTCCGCGAGTGCCTTGACGTTCTCGACCAGCTTCTCCTCGGAGAACGAGGCCTTGCCGACGCCGGCCTGCACGATGCCAGCCTTCTCGACGCGGAACTCGACCGAGCCGCCCTTGGCGCCCTTCACGGCGCTGGTGACGTCCATGGTCACGGTGCCAATCTTCGGGTTCGGCATCAGGCCGCGCGGGCCGAGCACCTTACCGAGGCGGCCGACCAGCGGCATCATGTCGGGAGTCGCAATACAACGGTCGAAGTCGATGGTGCCGTTCTGCACCTTCTCGACCAGGTCCTCGGCGCCGACCACGTCGGCACCGGCGGCCTTGGCTTCGTCCGCCTTGGCGCCGCGGGCGAACACGCCCACGCGCAGGGTGCGGCCTGTGCCGTTCGGCAGGTTCACGACGCCGCGGACCATCTGGTCGGCGTGACGGGGATCAACGCCGAGATTGATCGCGATCTCGATCGTCTCGTCGAACTTCGACTTGGCGCGCTCCCTGACCATCTTGATGGCTTCCGCGAGCGGGTAAAGCTTCTCGCGATCAACGCCCTCACGGGCCTTTTTCAAACGCTTTCCGATTGCCATGGCCCGTTACCCCGCAACTTCCAGACCCATCGAACGGGCGGAGCCCTCGACCATCTTCATGGCCGATTCAATGGTGTCGCAATTCAGGTCCTTCATCTTCTTCTCGGCGATCTCGCGCACCTGCGCCTTGGTCACCTTGCCGGCCTTGTCACGGCCCGGCGCCTTCGAACCGGACTGGATTTTTGCAGCCTGCTTGAGGAAGAAGGACATCGGCGGCGTCTTCATCTCGAAGGTGAAGGAACGGTCCGCATAGATGGTGATGATCACCGGGATCGGGGTGTTCTTCTCTTCCTTCTGGGTCTGGGCGTTGAACGCCTTGCAGAACTCCATGATGTTGAGACCGCGCTGACCAAGCGCGGGACCGATCGGGGGCGAAGGATTCGCCGCACCGGCCGGGACCTGAAGCTTCAGGTATCCGGTCACTTTCTTTGCCATGTATCACTCCTGTTGTGCCGGCCTTTCGGCCAGCGGTTTCAGGTTCGTGGTCGGGATCAGTTGCGGCTGGCGACCGCCCCTCTCCTCCCACGGCCCATTTTCGCGCCAAGCTTTCGCTTCGCGCGTAGTTCGGTCAGACCTTCTCGACCTGACCGAATTCCAGTTCGACCGGCGTTGCGCGGCCGAAGATCGACACCGCGACCTTCACGCGCGAGCGCGCCTCGTCGATTTCCTCGACGACACCTGAGAACGATGCGAACGGACCATCGGCCACGCGCACGTTCTCGCCGATCTCGAACGACACCGACGCCTTCGGCCGCTCCACGCCCTCCTGCACCTGGTGCAGGATGCGCATCGCCTCGGCTTCCGAGATCGGCATCGGCTTGTTTTCCGCGCCAAGGAAGCCCGTGACCTTCGGCGTGTTCTTGATCAGATGAAACGCCTCGTCGGTCAGCTTCATCTTCACCAGCACATAGCCCGGGAAGAACTTGCGCTCGGCGTCGATCTTGCGGCCGCGGCGCACTTCCGTGACCTTCTCGGTCGGCACCAGCACCTGCTCGAAGAGTTCCTCGAGGTTGCGCTGCTTGGCCTGCTCACGGATCGATTCGGCGACCTTCTTCTCGAAGTTCGAGTACGCGTGAACGATGTACCAGCGCTTGTCGGACGATTGAGTTGCTGCGGCTGTTGCCATCAGTGAATGCCCAAAAGAAGGGTGACGAGATAACGGATGATCTGGTCGGCGGCGAAGAAGAAGATCGACGCCAGGGCAACCATGACGAACACCATGATCGTGGTGATCGTCGTCTCGCGACGGGTCGGCCAGGTGACCTTCGCGGTCTCCGAGCGCACTTCCTGCAAGAACTTGAACGGGCTGACTGCCATCGTTGATGTCCAACGTCCGTCGTGAGACGAGAAAAGATTTAAAGGGATCCGAACAGCCGCCGTCTGCCCAACCCTCTTCGCTTGAAGGATGAGCCGGAAACCGGGCTCGATTGTTCGGGGATTTCAAGGCCGCGCCGGAGATCCGCGTCTAACGGGCCGGCTGCAGGTGGCGGGTATCTACTGCGGATGGGGGCAAAGGTCAAGGTGCGGGCAAGCCTTCCCGTCAGGCCCTACTCTCGGGCAGCCATACGAGAGCCGATCAGGATCAAGGACTTATCGGGCCACGATGAAGCTTCGTCGCAGCTTCATGGCTGGGCTTGCCCTGCGTCACCGGTGATCGATGCTGTCGGATTTGGCTGGCTGACTTGGCTGGCAGGAGTGGCAGGGCTCGAACCTGCGACCCCCGGTTTTGGAGACCGGTGCTCTACCAATTGAGCTACACTCCTACGGACCTGCGTCACCACGGGTCAGGCCGCTTTCAAGCACAGGGGGCGGCCGGTTTGCAAGGGAGAAGCGCAAGCGAGGCGCTTGTTCACACCGCGCCTTCCGGGTCACAGTTCATCCTGAACCAGAACAACAACCCGGACGTGACAATGAGCGCTCAAACCGCCTCGAAGCCGAAGATCGCCGTTCAAACCCCGCCTTTGCCGGAGGCGAGGCCCGAAACGCTAGGTCTGTCGCGCCCCCGCCTCCAGGCGATGTCGGATGCCTTCAGGCGCGAGATCGACAAGGGAACCGTTCCCGGCGCGACCGTGCTGGTGGCCCGCCGTGGCCAGGTCGGCTGGTTCGAGGCGCTCGGCCGACAGACTCCTGCCGCCACAGTGCCGATGGCGCGTGATTCGATCTTCCGCATCTTCTCGATGACGAAGCCGATCGTGTCGGTCGGCATCATGACGCTGGTCGAGGACGGCCATGTCCTGCTCGGCGATCCCCTCGCCAAGTACATCCCCGAATTCGCCAACCCGCAGGTCGGCGTCGTCAGCGGTGGCAAGCTCGAGCTGGTTCCGGCCCACCGGCCGATCACGGTCCAGGATCTGCTCCGCCACACCTCCGGCATCACCTACGAGCACCAGGGCGACGGCCCAGTGCACAAGCTCTATCAGGAGTCCCGTGTCCGAAGCCGCAAGATCTCCAACGCCGAGCACGCCGCCCTGGTCGCGAGCTTCCCGCTGGTCTGCCAGCCCGGCGCGGAGTTCAACTACAGCCGCTCGACCGACATTCTTGGTCGCATCATCGAGGTCGTCAGCGGCAAGTCACTTGGCGCCTTCCTGGGCGAACGTATCCTCGGCCCCCTTCAGTTGACCGAGACCGGTTTCTCGACCGGCGAGGCCAACGCAGCCCGCCTCGCCGAGCCCTTCCCCGCTGATCCCTGGACCGGCGACAAGATCGTCCTCTTCAACATGCTGGAGCGGCCGGCGATGGAGTCCGGCGGCGGCGGTCTGGTCTCGACCGCAATGGACTACGCCCGCTTCGCGATGATGCTGCGCAACGGCGGCACACTGGACGGCGCGCGCATCATCGGCCCCAAGACGCTGGAGCTGATGGCCTCCGATCACCTCGGTGCAAGCGTGAAGGTCAATGGTACACTGCTCGCACCCGGTCACGGTTTCGGCCTCGGCTTCGCCGTACGCAGGGACGCCGGCATCGCGCCCTTCCCTGGCAGCGTCGGTCAGTTCTTCTGGAGCGGCATCGCCGGCACCTTGTTCTGGATCGACCCGAAGGAGGATTTGATCGCAGTGTTCATGACGCAGGGCCCGGGCCAGCGCGACTACACGCGGACGTTGGTGCGAAATCTCGTGTATGCGGCGGTGGAGTGAGCCGACGCTGCCGCAACATCCTCGGTGTCATGCCCCGCGAAGGCGGGGCATCCAGTACTCCGCGGCTGGAGTTGGTTTACCCAACCACCGCCGCGGAGTACTGGATCGTCCGCCTTCGCGGACGATGACTGAGTGAGGGCGGCTTGCTTGCCTTTTCCCACTTCCGCACGCGAACGCGTCAACTAATCGTCGCGCCGCCGTCGATGACCATGGTCTGGCCGGTCATGAAGTCGCCGGCCTTCGATCCAAGGAACACGGCAGCGCCCGCGATCTCGTCGGGGATGCCGATGCGCAGGAGCGGCGAGCGCGAGGTCGAGGCCTTCAGGTTCTCCGGATTGTCCCACAGTGCCTTGGCGAAATCGGTCTTGATCAGGCCGGGCGCGATGCAGTTCACGCGGATGTTGTGCTTGCCGTATTCGCAGGCCAGATTGCGCGCGAGCTGCATGTCGGCAGCCTTGGAGATCGCGTAGGCGCCGAGAATGGTCGACCCTTTGAGGCCGCCGATCGAGGAGACGATGATGACCGAACCGTCTTTGCGCTCGATCATCTGCGGCACCACCATCGAGATCAGCCAGTTATTGGCGACGATGTTGTTGTCGAGGATCTTTCGGAACTGATCGTCGGAGATGCCGGCGAGCGGACCGTAATAAGGGTTCGAGGCGGCGTTGCAGACCAGCACGTCGATCTTGCCGAAGGCGCGGTTGCTCTCGTCGACGAGGTTTTGCAGATTTTCCTTCGAGGAGATGTTGGCCGCGATCGCTACCGCGGTCCCCTTGCCGAACCTGTCGTCTATTCCCTTCGCGACCTCCTCGCAGACGTCGGCCTTGCGCGAGGAGATCACGACCTTAGCGCCGTGCTCGGCCATACGCTCCGCGATCGCAAGCCCGATGCCGCGCGTCGATCCCGTGATGACGGCGACTTTTCCCTTCATGTCGAACAAGGTCATGTTTTTCTCCCAGAATTGACGACGTTGGTTTGATGCGTGAGCCGCGGCCGCGCTCGGCGGCAATGGCTCACGCGAGCTTCTTGACTTCCGGCCCTGCAGGCTGGTGCATCGCGTTGTGCCTGTCGTCCGCGATCCACGGCTGCTGGTTCACCATCGGCAGGCGCCAGACGACGCGCTCTGCTGTTGCGAAACGATCGAGCCGCGTCACCGAGACATTATCGATATCGAAGGAGAGCCCCTTCTCAGGCTCGCCGCCGAGCGCAAGCCCCAGCGCCGCCTTGATCGTGCCGCCATGCGTAACCGCGATCACGTCCTGCCCCGCCCGCTCGCGATTGATCCGTTCGATCGTGCGGCAAGTGCGGTTGTAGAGATCCATGAAACTCTCGCCTCCTGGCGCGGGCTCGTTGATGTCGGCGAACCAGCTAGTGCCCGCGGGGCGGCTCGCGACGAAGGCTGCACGATTCATGCCCTGCCAGTCGCCGAGATTCTGCTCGGCGAAATCCGCTTCCCACGTCATGCTGGCTGGCTTCGGAAAGCCGGCCGCCCAGATCGCCTCCGCCGTCTGATGCGTGCGCATCAGATTGCTCGAGTACCAGACTGCATTGCGCGGCAGGATCTTTGCGACCGCCTCGAACACCTCCAGGTCGCTGGTGTCGCAGGCGAGATCCTTCTGACCATAGATGTTGCCGCCGTCATTGCGCACCGGCGCATGACGGACCCACCACCACCGCGTGGTGACGACTTTGGACCTGTCGGAATCGGACATCATCGAAACCCTTCCATCCCGTTTGATGTCGCTGTACGTGAGTAGCGAACGTGTCTCAAGACACTTTGCCGTTTGAAATTCTGTTTGAAATTCCGCCGCGCGGCAAGCGTCGCGTGAAAGCTACAAGGGAGAAACGCATGGGCCGTCTGCAAGGCAAATCCGTCATCATCACCGGCGCGGGCAGCGGCATCGGCCGCGCGGCCTCGCTGCTATTCACGAAAGAAGGCGCAAGACTGATCGCGGTCGATCGCACCGAGGGCGTGAAGGAGACGGTCGAGGAGATCAAGCGCGCCGGCGGCACCGCTGAGGCCGTGATGGCTGATGCGGGTTCCGAGACGGACGTCATGGCCGTCATCGACAAGGCGGTGAGGACGCATGGCCGGCTCGACGTGATCTGGGCCAATGCCGGCGTCTCCGGCGGGCTCGTGCCGCTCGCCGAGCAGACGGTCGAGCATTGGCAGGAGGTTCTGCGCGTCAACCTGATTGGTCCCTTCCTCGCGGTGAAGTATGCGATGCCGCACATGGTGCAGCAGCAGTCGGGCGCGATCGTGCTGACGGCATCGGTCGCGGGTCTCAAGGCTGGTGCGAGCGGTCATCCCTATGCCGCGAGCAAGGCCGGCGTGATCAGCCTGGTGCAGACCACAGCCTATTCGCTCTCCGGCACCGGTGTGCGCATCAACGCGGTGTGCCCCGGACTCATCGAAACCGGAATGACAAAGCCGATCTTTGACCGTGCGAAGGAGCGCGGTACCGCCGACAAGATCGGCCAGCTCAATCCGCTCAAGCGCCCCGGCCAACCGCACGAGCTCGCGGCGATGGGCTTGTTCCTGGCAAGCGACGAGGCGTCGTATGTCAACGGCCAGGCTTTCCCCGTCGACGGTGGCCTCACGGCCTCGATGCCGTATACGGGCAAGCCGGTTTAGCTTTCTCGTGCCCCGGACGCTGCGCGACAGCGATGCGCTGTTGAGCCGGCCCATGCTTCCGACGACACGGCCGGAGCGTGTAGGGTGGGCAAAGGCGCACTTGCGCCGTGCCCACCATTTTTTCCACGAGGAAGTATACGCGGTGGGCACGCTTCGCTTTGTCCACCCTACGATTGCCGAGACCAAGCATCTAAGCGATGTCTTTTTCTCGAAAACAACCCCATGCAAAGTAGGATCGCCCCAGACTACCGGCAGGTGATTTGCCCGACGGGCGCCACCGTTGGTATGGTTCGTGCAGGCGGCAGAGCTGCCATCCTCCCTTCCCAAGAACCCGACAATGACAAGCCAAAGACCCGACCGTATTCGCAAACTGCTCGCCGACCTCGTTGCCTTCGATACCGTCAGCGATCGCTCCAACCTTGCCCTGATCGCCTACATCGAAAGCTACCTCGCATCCCTCGGCATCAGCGGACAGCGGATCGTCGACGAGACCGGGCAGAAGTCCTCGCTCTGGGTCACCATTGGCCCGAACGACCGTCCCGGCTTCGTGCTGTCGGGGCATACCGACGTGGTGCCGGTCGTGGGCCAGACATGGACCCACGATCCGTTCAAGCTGATCGAGCGTGACGGCCGTCTCTACGGACGCGGCACCACCGACATGAAAGGCTTTGTCGCGGTCTGCCTTGCGATGGTGCCAGAGATGGTCGAGGCGAAGCTGACAACGCCGATCCATCTTGCGATCTCCTATGACGAGGAGATCGGCTGCGTCGGCGTGCGGCCGATGCTGCGCGAAGTTGCCAAGAAGCCCGTCACGCCGCTCGGCTGCTTCGTCGGCGAGCCGACCGAGATGAAGGTCATCATCGGCCACAAGGGCAAGCACGGCGTGCGCGCGACCTTCAAGGGTCTCGCCCGCCACTCCTCGATAGCGCCCGACGGCGTCAACGCCATCGAATATGCGGCCGAGCTGATCACCGAGATCCGCCGCCGCGCCGTCGCGCTTGCCGCAAAGGCGGAGCAGGACAGCCTCTACGACGTCCCACACGCGACGCTGCTCACCAGCATCGTGCATGGCGGCGCCGCACTCAACATCGTGCCGGATACGTGCACCGTGGAGTTCGAGTGCCGTGGGCTTGGCATCACTGAGTCGCGAGAGGTGACGGACGCGATCGTCGCCTGGGCCAAGGCGGAGATCGAGCCGGCGATGAAGAAGCGGCATCCCGAGTGCGGCATCGATTTCGCGGAGATTCTCGACTATCCCGCACTCGACATCCGGGCCGACGACACCATCGTCACGCTCGCCAAAAAGCTCGCCGGCCGCAACGACCACGCCAAGGTTGCCTTCGGCACCGAAGCGAGCCTGTTTGCCAGCATGGCCGATATCCCCTCGGTGGTGATCGGCCCAGGTTCGATCGCCCAGGCGCACACGCCGGACGAGTTCGTGGAGATGTCGGAGCTCGAGAAGTGCGGTAAGTTTGTCGAAAAGCTGATCGCGCATTGCGCGAAAATGGGGGCGTAACTGGCGCAGCGTAGCCCGCATAAGCGAAGCGACATGCGGGATCAATTCCCCGGGTATCGCTGCGCTCACCCGGGCTACGATACTTGCGCCGCGCCGCTAACGCAACAAGCTTCGTGACGGTGAATAATCCACCGGCGCAAGCAGCCGATCCTCGATCTGGCCGACCATCAGCCCATGCTCGGCGTGCGTCACGCGCTTGATCTCGGACCACTCGGTGTCCGCCATGAAGGCAGCCCAGGCGGCAGCCTTGGTCGCTTCGTCCGGCCACTCCAGCAGATAGGCGAACTCAGTTCTGTCGCCGAGCCTGGTTTCCCACATCGCCACGATCTGGAAGCCGTATTTACTTCGCATGATGCGCGCGGCGTGATCGCGAAACCGGGCGTGAAACGCAGTCTTGTTCTTCTCAAAAATCTCGTAGATGCGCAGTTGCTGGATCATGACCGTCTTCTGATGAAGGAGATAGGGACGAAGCGCCGACTCGCAACCGGCAAGTCGCAGAGGGCAAAGCGACTTGTCCGCCGTAGCTCGAAGAGCGAAGGCGGAAGCGTGCCCGTCTGCGCCTCGGCTCCGGTCGCGGCCAGTGCGTAGGGTGGGCAAAGCGAAGCGTGCCCACCACTTCTGTGTACGTATAAGCGGTGGGCACGGCGCTGACGCGCCTTTGCCCACCCTACGAGAGCTGGACGGGTTTCAACAAACTCGTCATTGCGAGGAGCGGAGCGACGAAGCAATCCAGACCGTCGCCGCGGATACATTCCTGGATTGCTTCGCTTCGCTCGCAATGACGGAGAATGCCGGAACGTTCGCGAATCACAACAACAAAAGAAAAAAAGCGCGGCTCAATCGAATCGCGCCTCTTATTTCGTCTGGCGTTCCCTAAACCGCGCCCGCCTTCTGCGCGTACTCCCATGATGCCTTCGACAGCGGCACGGTGCGCTTGGCGGATTCGAGCGCTTTTGCATTCGCGGCGGTGCCGTCGCGGATTCGACCCGCGATTCCCTGCGTGATGCCCGCGAGGCGGAAGAGATTGTACGAGAAGTACCAGTTGAGATCAGGCACGCTCATCCCGGTCGCGTTGCAGTAGATCTGCGCCGCTTCTTCCAGGCTCGGAATGTTCAGCGCCTTGATGTCGGCGCCTTCAAGCCCCGGCATGATCCACTGCATCAACAGATAGGTGAAGTCGGCCATGGGATCGCCGAGTGTCGACAACTCCCAGTCCAGCACCGCCTGCACGCGCGGTTCCCTCGCGTGGAAAATCATGTTGTCGAGGCGATAGTCGCCATGGACGATCGAGACGCGCGCCTGCTCCGGCACGGTGCGCGGCAGCCATTCGGCAACCTTCTCGAACTCCGGAATGTGCTGGGTCTCGGAGGCCCGGTACTGCTTGGTCCAGCGATCGATCTGCCGCGCGAAATAATTGCCGGGCTTGCCGAAATCGCCAAGGCCGATCGCGGCGGGATCGAACATGTGCAGCTTCGCCAGCGTCTCGATCTTGCTGGTGAAGATTCGTCGGCGCGCGTCCGGCGTCTGGCTCGGCAGCGTCGGATCCCAGAACACCCGGCCCTCCTCCATCGACATGATGTAGAAGGCAGCGCCGATGATGCCGTCGTCCTGGCAGAGCGCATAGGCTTTCGCGACCGGAAAGCCCTGCTTTCCGAGCGCTGCGATGACGCGATATTCGCGATCGACCGCATGCGCCGACGGCAACAGTTTGCCGAATGGTTTTCGGCGCATCACGTAGGAACGGCCGGGCGTATCGAGCCGGTAGGTCGGGTTGGACTGGCCGCCCTTGAATTGCAGGACGACCAGCGGGCCCTGATAGCCTTCGACGTTCTCGCGCATCCAGGTCTCGAGGCGCAGCTCATCGAAACGATGCCGCTCCTCGACGGGCTTGGTGCCCGAGAACTCCTCATCTTTCCTGACGCCGTCAGCCACGATGACGCTCCCTCACGGTCTTCTCGATCTTATTCGGGAACGCCGCCGGGCACTCCCTTTTAGTGCTTGGGAGAGTTTGCATACTTCCGGATTTCAAGTCTGGCAATGGCGCGATTGTGCACCTCGTCCGGACCATCGGCGAGGCGGAGCGTGCGGATGCCCGCATAGTCCTTGGCAAGACCGGCTTCATCCGAGACGCCCGCGCCGCCAAAGGCCTGGATCGCCTGGTCGATGATCTTCAGCGCCATGTTGGGAGCTGCGACCTTGATCATGGCGATCTCGAGCTGCGCGGTCTTGTTGCCGACCTTGTCCATCATGTCGGCGGCCTTGAGGCACAAGAGGCGGTTCATCTCGATGTCGGTGCGGGCCTCGCCAATGCGCTGCTCCCACACCGAGTGCTCGATGATCTTCTTTCCGAACGCGGTGCGCGACATCAGCCGCTTCACCATCTTCTCCAGCGCCTCCTCGGCCTTGCCGATGGTGCGCATGCAGTGATGGATGCGGCCGGGGCCAAGGCGGCCCTGCGCGATCTCGAAGCCACGACCCTCGCCGAGCAGCAGGTTCGACGCGGGAACGCGGACGTTCTCCAGCAGAACCTGCGCATGGCCGTGCGGCGCGTCGTCGAAGCCGAACACCGGCAGCATCTTCTCGACCTTGATGCCGGGCGTGTCGAGCGGCACCAGGATCTGCGACTGCTGCTGATGCTTGGCGGCGTTGACGTCGGTCTTGCCCATCAGGATCGCGATCTTGCAGCGGGGATCGCCGACACCGGACGACCACCATTTGCGGCCGTTGATGACGTAATGATCACCGTCGCGATCGATGCGGGTCTCGATGTTGGTGGCATCCGACGAGGCAACCGCCGGCTCCGTCATCAGGAAGGCGGAGCGGATCTCGCCGTCCATCAGCGGACGTAGCCATTTGCGCTTCTGCTCCTTGGTGCCGTAGCGGAACAGCACTTCCATGTTGCCGGTGTCGGGAGCCGAGCAGTTGAACACTTCCGAGGCCCAGGAGATGTGGCCCATCTGCTCCGACAGCAACGCGTATTCGAGATTGGTCAATCCCGCGCCGTGAAATTCGTCGTCGTCATGCTCCTTGGACGGCGGCAGGAACATGTTCCAGAGGCCTTCGGCCTTGGCCTTCTTCTTCAGATCCTCCAGCACCGGAATGACCTTCCAGCGCTCGCCGCTGTGATCCTGCTGATTGTAGACGGGAACAGCGGGGCGCACGTGCTTGGTCATGAAGGACTGCACGCGTTCGAGCCATTCCTTCTGCTTGGGGGACATGTCGAAGTCCATGGGACGCTCCTCGTTTCTCTCTTTGAACGATCTTTTTGCCGGACTGTCCTCCCGCCTCGCGCGGCCCGCAAGCACCTTGCGGAGCGCTTGGGAACTCCAGGTCGCAATTGCGAACGGCTCCCGATTGCGGATTGACTTTTCCCGGCCTTCAAACGATAGTTTCATACAACTGTTTGAATTGCAACTCCCTCCGGCGCGCGCCCCTCATCGTCATTCCGGGGCAGCCCGCAGGACTGAACCCGGAATCCGGAAGTTGTGGCGCGAAATTCCGGGTTCGCGACTTCGTCGCGCCCCTGAATGACGAGAAAAGGCTCTCAGCCATGGCCAGTGATCAGACCAGATCTGCCATTCTCGCCGCCGCCGAGCGGCTCTACGCCGACCGTGGCTTCGGCGACGTGACGCTGCGCGACATCGTCGCCGAGGCCAACGTCAACCTGGCTGCCGTGAATTACCATTTCGGCTCGAAGGACGAATTGATCGCCGAGTTGTTCGTGACGCGGAGCATCGCGCTCAATCGCGAGCGGCTGGCGGAACTCAAGGCAGCGGAAGACCAAGGCGGCGGCCGCGCGCCGATCGAAATGATCCTGCGCGCCCTGGTAGGCCCGACCCTGCACGGCTGCCTGGGGCCGGCGAACCAGCGTTCCACCGCGGCGCGGTTCATGATCCGCGCCTCCATTGAATCGGTGCCGCCGATCCGCCGCATCAAGAACCGCGAGATCGACCACTTGCGGAAATTCGCCGCCGCGATGCGCCGCGCGCTGCCCGACCGCAGTGATGAGGAGATCTATTGGGGCCTGCACTTCGCTCTGGCCATGGCGCACCACACCATTCGCGAAAGCGAGCGGCTGACCAAGCTGTCGGACGGCAAATGCGACCTCGACGACGTCGAGGGCATCATCGAGCGCGTGGTGAGCATGGCGGTGATGGGGCTGACCACCGGCAAGGCGGGGAGCAAGGCGCCCGCGAAGGTCGCTGCGCGCTAAGCCCCGTTACATCATCGCGATGCAGTCGATCTCGATGTCGAACGGCCCGGTCCATTCGGGAATGCAGACGAATATCCGCGCCGGCGGTTGCTCCGGGAAGTAGCGGGCGTAGACGCCGTTGAAAGTCGCAAAATGCTTCGCCGACGTGCAATAGACGTTGCACTTCATGACATTGTCGAGGCCGGCGCCGGCGGCCTCGAGGCAGAGCTTCATCTGCTCCATGACGAGCTCGCTCTGCCGCTCGATCGAAGCCGCTGCGATCTCCCCTGTCTGGGGATCGAGCGGCGGCAGCCCCGACACGAATATCATGTTGCCGGCGCGCGTCACCGGTGAGGCCGGCGCCTTCCAGCGGTCGAGAAAGGTCGAGATCGGCTCGACGCGAAGCGTTTCGCGTTTCATGGGCGGTTACCTTCGTCTGTAAACGTAACGGCAGCAGCCTACATCATCTCAAGGCTGCGACGTTTCGCTCAAGATCGAAGCGTGCTCGCGAGCTTCCCCCTGACTACATCCTCTGTGGCATCTCCTCGGCTTCTTCCTTGGCGAGCAGCAGCAGCATTTCGATGCCCATGTCGCCTTCCTGCGGCGAGCGGATGAACTTGATTTCCTCAGCCGACTTTTGCAGCGCTGCGACGATCGCCACGGCCTGGTTGGCCGTCGCCGCCTCGGTCGCCAGGACAGCCTTCTGGTTCTTCACTTGATAGCCGATCGTGTAGGACATTCGAATCCTCCCTGCCGGACATCAGTTCGTCAGATGAAGAGATCGAATACGAGTCCGGATTGCGACGAAAGCCGGGGCAACTACGGATCATCTGTGGACAATGGAACGAAAGGCCCCTCACCCTTCCGTTGTCTCTCAACGGTTCACTGGAATGTTCGGGTTCCGGCATCGCTTTGATTGCCGTCGGCGAACTCGCCGGTGAAGCGCGCCGAGAGTTCCGACTGGCGGCGCGCTCCTTCCTCGCCGTAACGTCGTGGCTAGCAGCACAGAGTTGTCTCGAGATGACATCGACCCGCGCGGCGGGGCTGACGGCGGGCGTCAGGCGAGCCCGAGCATGGCGCGCGCGTCGTCCGAGCTCGCGACTGTCGCACCGAGGCTCTTCAGGATCGCAGCCGCATGCGCGACCAGCTCGGCATTTGTCTTCGCCAGCACACCCTTGGACATGAAGAGATTGTCCTCCATGCCGACTCGGACGTGGCCGCCGAGCAGATAGGCCTGCGCGACCATCGGGAATTCGGCGCGGCCGATGCCGAAGCCGGACCAGATCGCACCCGGCGGCAGCAGACTACGGGCATAAAACATCGTCTCCGACGTGGCGGAGAAGCCGTACTTCACCCCTAACACGAGGGAGAACAGGCCCGGCCCTTTCAACGTGCCGTCGGCAAGGAGGTCGCGCGCGAGGTGACAGTCGCCGGAATCGAACAGCTCGATCTCCGGCAGCACGCCGGCCGCCTTCATCCGCTCGGCCATGATGCGGACGTTGCGCGGGGTGTTGATTACGACCTCGCCGCCGGAGTTCATGGTGTTGAGATCGAGCGTGCAGATGTCGGGCCTGAGCAGCTCGATATGCTCGACGCGCTTTTCCGGCTGGACCAGAGTCGTGCCAGGGCCGGCGATACGGGGATCGTCGTGCGAGGGAACATAACGTCCGCCTGGCCCGGTGGTGAGATTGATGACCAGGCTCTTGTTGCGGGCGCGGATGCGCTCGATGACCTCGCGGTAGAGATCGATCGACATCGACGGACGCCCGGTCGCGGGATCGCGCACGTGGATATGGGCGATCGCTGCGCCGGCTTCTGCCGCTTCCAGCGCGGATGTCGCGATCTGCTCGGGCGTGATCGGAAGATATGGCGATTGCTCGGGCTTCGTGAGATTGCCGGTGATCGCGCAGGTGATGATGGTTTTGCCGGTGGTCATCGATTCTCCTTCACCTCTCCCATCGGGAGAGGTCGGCATAGGCGGCCTCAGGGCGCCGTTCCAAGAAGACGCCGATGCTTGCATCGGCCACGGCGCCCGGTGGGGGTTACGCACTCTGGTGAGACCTGAGCCCCTCACCCGATTTGCACTCGACGATGCTTCGCATCGCGAGGAGCAAATCGACCTCCCCCCGCCGGGGAGAGGTGAAGGGGAGATCGCTGCTAGATCACGCCCTGCTTCTTCAAGGCCTCGATTTTCCCAGGATCATACCCGAGTTGTTCGCCGAGAACCTCCTGCGTGTGCTCCCCAAGCAGCGGCGGCGCGCGATAGTCCGTCACGGGGGTCTCCGAGAACGTCAGCGCGTTGCGGATCAGCGACAGTTCGGGCTCGAACTTATGGTTGACCTTCACCCGCATGCCACGCGACTGGACGTGCGGATCGCTAAACACCTGCTCGAAATTGTTGATCGGACCTGACGGCACGCCGGCCTCCTCCAGCTTTTCAAGCCAGTAGACCACCGGCTTCTTCAGGAACAGACCAGCGAAGATCGCCATGATCTCCTTGCCGTGCACGACGCGGTCGTTGTTCTTGATGAAGCGCTTGTCGCTCGCAAGCTCGGGCTCACCCAGCACGGCGCATGTCCGCTGGAACTGACCGTCATTGCCGACCACCAGCATCAGTTCGCCGTCGGTGCAGCGGAATACGCCGGCCGGCATGCCACCATTGCCCCAGGTGCCGCGGCGCGGCGGTGTCTTGCCGTTGACGAGGTAGATCTGTAGCCAGTGCGACAACGATGCGATGACGGTATCGAACAGGCAGACGTCGATGTGCTGTCCTTCCCCACCATTGACGTCGCGATGGTAGAGCGCCGAGAGAATTCCGATCGAGGTGTTCATGCCGGTCATGTAATCGACGATCGACGGGCCGACCTTCATCGGGCCCTCGCCGGGCTCGCCGTCGATATGGCCGGTGACGCTCATCAGGCCGCCCATCGCCTGCAGGATCGCATCATAGCCGGCGCGCGGGGCGTAGGGTCCGGTCTGGCCGAAACCGGTCACCGAGCAGTAGATGATGCCGGGGTTGATCGCCTTGATCGTCTCGTAATCGAGGCCATAGCGCTTGAGATCGCCGACCTTGTAGTTCTCCATGAAGACGTCGACGTCCTTGGCGAGCTCGCGAATGATCGCCTGCCCTTCCGGCTTGGCGATGTTGACGGTGACCGACTTCTTGTTGCGATTGGCGCAGAGGTAGAAGGAGTTGTTGTTGTTCTGCTTGCCTTCGGGGTCAGCGAGATAAGGCGGGCCGAAGGCGCGCGCGTCGTCGCCGGTGCCGGGCCGCTCGATCTTGATCACCTCCGCGCCGAGATCGCCGAGCATCTGGGCCGACAAGGGCCCGGCGAGCACGCGCGTAAGGTCAAGGATCTTGATGCCTGAGAGCGGCAAGGCCGACATAAGGTTTCCTCCGGGAACTGGTGTTGGCGCGGCGGCCGAGGCCGGGCCGCGCTCCCTGCGGATACACTATTTCGAGCCCGCGAGTCCTGCACTGGCGGCATGCCACCATCGTAGGCTCGTCTTACGACATCACACCGCGGCAGCCGTCGCGGCCCGTGGCCGGCGGCGGCCAAGAGCGATCAGGATCAACACCGTTGCGCATGAGCAGAGCATGGTCAGGCCGAGCAGGCCGCGACTGCCGAAGTGGACCAGCAGGGCTGCGAGAATCGGCGGCGACACGGCGGCGGCGAGGTTGACCGGCATGGCGATCATCGACATCGCCTTGGCGAATTCGGTCTGGTCGTAGAAGACGAGCGGGATCGTCGCCCGCGCCACCGCCATCGCGCCGCTGCCGAGGCCATAGAGCAGGATGAAGAGCGTAACGACCCAATATGCGCCGTTGCCGGCCATCAGAAGCAGCATGGCAAGCGGCAGCGCCGTGCCCGCGACCAGCCCGGTCGTGATGCCGTCCCAGCGTCCGCCGCCGAGGAAATCGATGCCGCGCGCGCTGACCTGGATCACGCCCAGCATGGAGCCGAAGCCGACGGCCTCCGCCGGCGAGAGCCCCTCGGCCTTCAGGAGCTCGATGAAGATGGCGCTCAAGCCGAAGTTCACGAATGCGTTGAGCGCGACCGCTGATACCACGAGATGGAAGGTGCGCCTGGGCACCGGAGACGGCGGCACGTCTCGCGCCTTCGCGGTGACCTCCTCGCTCGCCTTGCGCCGGCGCGGTGCACCGAAGGCAAGGAGCGGCAAGCAGACGACGACCATCATGGCCGCATAGATCAGACACGTTCCGCGCCAGCCGACGAGGCTGCTCAGGAACGACGTCGCGGGCCAGAAGAGGCTGTTGGAAAGGCCGGTCACCAGCATCAGCGCGCCGATCGCGCTCTTTGCGCGCCGGCCGGCAACCTCGTTCAGCATGATGTACGCGCCGGTCGAGAGCGTGGCGCTGCCGGCCACACCGAGAATGATCCACGACGCGAAATAAAGTATCGACTCCTGCGCGAAGGACAGCAGCACAAAGCCCGGCGCGGTCACCAGCGTGCCCACCATCATCACACGGCGCGCGCCATGCCGCGTGAAGGACTTTGCGAGCCAGGGCGCGCACAGCCCCATCGCCACGTACAGAACCGACGTTCCCGCGAATACCGCCGGAAGGCTCATATTGAGATCGGCTGCGAGATCGCGGCCGACGATGGCGGGAAGCCCGATCGTCCCCCATCCGACGAGTTGGGTGACGGCGAGCACCGCCATGACGCCAATCAGCTTCGTATCGAATTTCAAGCGACGCATTCCGCCCCGGGGCCGGATCCGACCGATCCGGTCATTTCCGGATACACCATCTCCACCCCGCTCTGCACTGCGAACGCGGTATGACCCTATCCGCCACAATGCCATTGACATGACGACAACGGCCATCAGCGCGATTTGACAGCCCCGCGCGTCGCGGGCAACTCTTGCTCGTTTCGAGAATCACTGATGTCTCACGCCGAGTATGCTCCCAAACAGCTCCCAGTCCTCACGAGACTGGCGATAGCGCTGCGCCGGATTCCGGCGGTTGAATTTGCGTTGGCGAAATTCAAGTCGCTGCTGCGTGGTCGAACGAACGACGAACCGCTTGTCGTCAGCGAGTTTCAGGCACCGGCTGCGGACCTCACGAAGGACGACGTTGCGCGCGGCGCGATCGAGACGGAAACGGTTGAACCCGACACCGTGCAGGCGGCTCCCGATGGAACCGAGGCCGCGGCGGCCGAGCCCGTCGAGACCGACACGGTCGAAGCTGAGGAAATGGAGGCTCCTGCGACGGATGTCGCAGAGACCGCAACAGCGGAGACTGGCGCTGCCGAGATCGATGCAGATGAGCCGGTCACGACAAGCAACCGCGATGCTGTCTCCTCTGCAATCACGTCCGACGATCTCTCCCGGAGTGAGATCGAGGCCGTTGAAAGCGATGAGCTTCCCGTTGAGGCCGAGATAGCTGAAATCGAATCTGCTCAGGCGCCTTTCGTCGCAATCGAATGCGCCGAGGCCGACGCGGTTGAGGCCGAAACAATCGAACCCGTCGCGCTTTGCGCTGACGACGTTACGGCGCATGTCGCGCCATCAGAGGACTCATGTGAGGCTGTTGCTACCGGGTCCGGCGTTCTCCCGCTCGATGCTGCCGAGGCCGACATTATCGAGGTCGACGCGATTGAGACGGCGCCTTTTGAAACCAAGGCCGAGAGCGACGCCACTCGGCCCGATGTGCTTGAGCCCGAGGCAGTCGAGGCTGCCCCGACGCTGATCGAAACTTTCGAGACCGACGCGGTCAATTCCGATGCCGCAGAGACTTCCGAAGCCATCGCTGTCGAGACGGACGTGGTTCAACGCGACCTCGTCGAGACCGATGCCGCCGAAGCGGCCCCAGTCGAGGCTGTCATCGCCAAAGCCGACATCGCCCCGGCCGCCGTCACGAAATCCGACGATCCCTGTGATCGGGAGACGCTTATTCGCAGGCGCTGGAAGGAAACCGGGATCAGGATGTGGCGTGGCACTGGACAGTCCGTGCTGTGCATTCAAGGTCGCATCGCGCTGCTGCCGCCGAAGCCCGGCGAGACGATGCCGGGCTACGACAGGCTAGAGTTCAGGCTGATCAACGGCCTCATCATCTGCGAAGGGTTCGTCGTCGATCCACCGGAACCGCCGCGACCTAGCCAGTTCGCGTAAGACCGCTCACTCCGGCGGATTGAACGTGCGCACGAAATACACCGGCTCCCTGCCCTTCTTCAGGCGATAGAGCTGCGCCGGGCGGTTCGGGCCACGCCGCATCTTGGCGATCGGCTCGATCATGTCGGCTGCGAGAATCCGCGTGCGGAAGGCGCTCTTCTCCAAGGGACGGTCCAGCACGATCTCATAGACCCGCTGAAGATCAGGTAGTGTGAATTCCGCCGGCATCAGGTAGGCCGGCAGCGAGGTGTATTCGACCTTGTTGCGCAGGCGCTCGACGGCTGCAGTGAGTATCTCGCCGTGGTCGAAGGCGAGCTTCGGCTTGATGCTGCCGGCGACGATCGGAAACCATTGCGCGTCGGGTGCGAGTGCGGCCCGACCCGCCTCCTCCGGCATCAGGGCGAAATAGGCGTGCGTCGCCGACCAGCCACGCGGATCGCGGATCGCGCTGCCCCAGCTTCCGAGCTGCTCGAGATAGGGGCTGGTCACGCCGGTCTTCTCCTTCAGCTTGCGCACCGCGCAGGCCTCCAGATCGCGGTCCTTGGCGATATCGACGAAGCCGCCCGGCAGCGCGAAGGCGAGCGGGAACGGCTCGCCAGCGCTGGCCGGCCGCTGCACCAGAAGGACGTGGAGGCCTTCGTTCCGGATCGCGAAGATCACCACGTCGACCGTGGCCAGCGGTCGCGGGAAATCCAATTGTCCCGAACTTTCAATGTCCTGGGCCTGGTCTTTCGGCGCCATTGTGACCTCCCTCTCCTGCCGCTTGACAGTAGCCAACTTAGTTGTACAGTGCAACTTACTTAGTTGCTCAGAACAACTTACTAGGGAAGACTATGTTCGGCGTCAGGTTCATCAAGGCCCAGCCCACCACTTATCTCATGAAGTACCGCGCCGGCACCGTCGTCGCCGAGGGCGCGGGACTATCCGCGTTCTATTACGCGCCGGCCACCTCGCTCGTCGCCGTCCCCATCGGCAGCCGCGACGCTTCCTTCATCTTCCAGCAGATCGCCCGCGACTTTCAGACCCTCACCGTCCAGGGCCACGTCACATATCGCGTCAGCGAGCCGAAGAAAGCGGCCTCGATGCTCGACTTCACGCTGAAGAGCGACGGCAAGACCTATGAGACCGACGACCCCGAGAAACTGCCGCAGCGCATCCTCGGCACGGTCGAGGTACTGGCCCAGCAGGCGGTGAAGGAGCTGACCTTGAGGGAAGCCCTGCAGGCCTCCGACCGCATCGCCGACATCATCGCGACCGGCTTGCGGGCCCGCGCCGACATCGCCTCGCTCGGCCTCGAAATCCTCGGCGTCTCCATCCGCGGCATCAAGCCAACGCCGGACACGGCCAAGGCGCTGGAGGCCGAAGCGCGCGAGGCAATCCTGAAGAACGCGGACGAAGCGATCTTCGCGCGCCGCAATTTTGCGGTCGAGCAGGAGCGCGCCATCCGCGAGAGCGAGCTCGACACTGAGATCGCGGTCGAGCAGAAGAAACGCTCGATCCGCGAAACGCAGATGGACGCGGAAGCCAGCGTCGCCGCCAAGAAGAACGAGCTGCGCCAGGCCGGCATGGTCGCGGACATCGCCCTCGAAGGCAAGCGCAAGGACTTTGTCGAGCTCAACGCCGAGAACACCCGCACGCTGGCCGACGCCGAGGCCTATCGCGTCGGCGCGCTGATGAAGATTTTTGAGGGCGTCGATACCCGCGTGATCCAGGCGCTTGCCTCTGCCGGAATGCAGCCGGGCCAGCTCATCGCGCAGGCCTTCACCGGCATTGCCGAGAAGGCGGAAAAGATCGGCCAGCTCAACGTCTCGCCGGACCTGCTCAGCCAGTTGATGGAGAAGCCCAGGGCGATGGAGGCCGCCAATGCCCGCCGGCAATGACCGCAAGATCGTGCTGGTGACGCGCAAGACCAGGCTGGAGGACCTGGTCGCGCGTTACCTGACGGCGGCGCAGGCGCGCTTCTATGTCGAGCATCTCGGCGCCGACTTCTCCGACTATGAGCGCGAGCACGAGGTCTATCACGCGCAACAGCGCCTCGCGCTCCAGGCGCTGGAGCAATGGGGTCGCTACCAGGTGATCGAGCGCAGCTTCTTGCCGAACTTCATCTTCGCGCCCTCCGACATCGTGGTCGCACTCGGCCAGGACGGCGTCGTCGCCAACACCATGAAATATCTCGACGACCATCCGCTGATCGGGCTCAACCCGGATCCCGCGCGCTACGACGGCATTCTCCTGCCCTTCGCGCCGCGCGACCTTGCAAAGCTCCTGCCCGAGGTCGCCGCTGAGGAGCGCGACAGCCAGGCGGTGACGATGGCAGAGGCCCGGCTCTCCAATGGTCAGGTGCTCCATGCCGTGAACGACCTCTTCATCGGCGCCCGCACGCACACCTCCGCGATCTACGAGATTGCGACCGGCGAGACGAAGGAGCGGCAGTCTTCGAGCGGGCTCATCGTGTCGACCGGACTCGGCTCGACCGCCTGGTTCAAGAGCATCGTTACCGGCTCGTTCGCGATCGCAGGACAGTTCGGCCAGCCGTCGGAGCCTACCGCCTACGCCGCCCTGCCCTGGGATGCGCCGGAGCTGCGCTTCGCGGTGCGCGAGCCGTTTCCCAGCCGCAACTCGCAAGTGAGTCTCGTCTGCGGCTCCCTCACCTCCTCAGGACAACTACGCATCCGCTCGCTGATGCCCGAAAACGGCGTCATCTTCAGCGACGGCATCGAGGCCGATCGCCTCGAATTCAACGCCGGCGCCGAAGTCGCGATCGGGATCGCGGCGCGACGGGGACGGCTGATCGTGTGATCTACCGCGCGATCCTCAGTGCCGATCTCGCCTCCGCAGGTGTGGCGACGCGTCGGCCGTGACGGGTCACCGCCTCACAGGCGAGGGTCACGAGCTCAGCGTTGCTCTTGGCCAGACGGTTCTTGTCGATCCTGATGTTGTCCTCGAGCCCGGTGCGAACCGCATCGGCAGCGCGCGACAGCGCCCAGCCCATGACCTCGGCTTGATGGCGCCCGATCCCGGCCGCGGTCCAGGTCGCTTTCGGCATCAGCCGCTTGAGCTCGGCCAGAAGAATGTCGAGGACATGCTCGTCCGCCGGCATTGCGTTCTTGACGCCCATTACGAACTGCACGTGGGGATGCTCATCGATCAGGCCCGCCTCGATCAGGCGGCGCGCGCCATGCAGGTGCGACAGATCGAAGATCTCGATTTCAGGACGGATGCCGCCGGCCTTCATCCCGGTGGCCAGTTGCTCGACCAGGGCGGCGCTGTTCTCGTAGACGATGGTCGGAAAGTTCACCGATCCGGTCGAGAGAGACGCCATCTCCGGCTTCAGATAGAGCGACGACCCGCGCGCCGATGGATCGCGGCCGCGCCCACCGGTCGAGAACTGAACGATCATTCCCGGACAATGCTTCCTGATACCCTCCTGCACCTCCGCAAAACGCTGGGGGTCGGAGGACGGTGTTTCGTCGTCGTTGCGAACGTGAATATGCGCAAGCGTTGCGCCCGCCTCGAAGGCCGCGTGCGTCGACTCGATCTGCTCGGACGGCACGATCGGCACCGCCGGATTGTCCTTCTTGCGCGGAACGGAACCGGTGATCGCGACAGCAACAACAACGGGATTCATTTCTCAACTCCTTGGTAGCCGGCGCGCCGCCGGTCGAAGATCGCTATCGCTCCAATGGCTTTGCCGATCAAGCGTCATCCGGTTGGCGGGAGCCCTGCCGCTGCTGGCGGGCTTGGCCGCAGCGGCAGTTCTTCCTTCATTTGCAGCAGGACGGCAACATCCGAGATCATGGCGCCGCCATCACCTCCACTTCCCGGGGCCGTCAGGTCAGAGCCGCGGCAGCCTCACCGGCCGTCTCCGCACGCCTCCGCTCATAGTCCGCCCTTGGCATCGGCACGGCATCCGGATTTCCGAGATCGTCAAGGCTGATCCGGTACGTCTCCCTGGCAGTCACCGCTGCGAGGGCGGCAATCACCGTAATGCCGAAGGCGATGGCGCCCACCGTCAGCGGGATGTTGGCCGAGCCGGGAGGCGCCACGGTCGCAAACAAAGCGGGAAGCAGCGCGGTGATGGTGGTGCCGATGTTTTGCGAGATCGCCATCGCCGAAACCCGGGTGCGCGTCGGAAACAGTTCAGGATAGAAGCTCGGGAAGATCGCGTTGTAGCCCTGATAGACCACACCCCACATCAGGAGTGACAACACGATCGCCAGTGGCACGTTCCTGATGCTGATGGCATAGAGGTATCCGAACGCGAGCAGACCGGAGCAGAGCGCGCCGACGATGATCGGAGGCTTGCGGCCGACCTTGTCCGAGAGGTTGCCGACGAAGGGAATGACGAACACCGCCAGCATGTTTCCGAGGACCGGAATCCAGAGGTAGACGTCCTTCGCAAAACCGATTCCGTAGGCAGACTGGACGGCATAGGCCGCGCCAAAAATCGTCGTGACGACCGGAATGACATTCATCAGCGCCATGCAGATGACCCTGAGCATGTCCTTCCAATTCAGCTTGATGGCCTGAATGATCGGAGCACGCGGGGTTTCGCCGCGCTCATCTTCCCTGGCAAAGGCAGGCGTCTCGTCAACCTCGCGGCGGATGATGTAGCCCGCGACGATGACGAAGAAGCTGAGCAGGAAGGGTATCCGCCAACCCCAACTGTTGAAGGCCTCGGTGGGCATGTAGGCCGCGAGCGGCAGAAAGACCGCCGCCGCAAGGATCTGTCCGGCCTGCACGCCCTGGAGCGTGAAGCTCGCATAGAATCCGCGCCGCCCGAATGGCGCATGCTCCAGGATCATCGAGCTTGCACCGGAGATCTCGCCGGCAACGGCAAAACCCTGCACGAGACGTAAGGTGACGAGCAGGATCGGCGCCCAAATGCCGACCTGCTGGTATGTCGGCAGGATGCCGACGGCCATGGTCGAAATGCCCATCAGGAACATGCAGACGATCAGAACCGTTTTCCGGCCGTGGGTATCGCCCCAGTGCCCGAGAACGAAGGCACCGATCGGCCGGGCCACATATCCGACACCGTACGTTGCGAGCGATGCGACGATGGCAACGGTGGGATTGTCCGACGGGAAGAAGATCTGCGGGAAGATCAGCGACGCTGCGGTCGCGTAGATAAAGAAGTCATAATATTCAAGCGCGGATCCAATCCAGCCGCTCGCAGCAGCCTTCTTGGATTGACCCATGTCGTGGATCGCTCGAGCCGTGGTCATGTGCAAGTTTCCTCCGACCTATTTTGCTGGCGTCCCGTAAGCGGGCTTCATAGATGTGTGTTGGGCAGCATTATCCGATCGCGCGGCGGGCTTTCCGCTTGCGCTTGTCGACTGCCGGGACGTGTCTGGTTCGGTGTGACAATAGGCTTTCGGCGAGCTAACACAATTACCGTGTTATGCGATAAACCTAACATCATGTTATTCGCGGCAGACGCGGGGCCGGGTGGCGAATACGCGAAAGGGGCAGTGCGAGCGACGTCGATCGCGCGCTCGCAATCGGCGGCGCGTGGATGGGCAAATTGCGCTCAAGTGCGATGTGCGGCGGTGTTGCGCCAGCAGAAATTCCCTCAATTTGGAGGCCTGCTTCGCATGCTCAATAGAATCCGGATGGGAAGTCTTCAGGCCGAATTCATCTCATGGAGATCGTGATCGCGCTAAGGTTGGCGGCGACTTCCAGTCCGGCCTTCGGCCCTTGCAGCACGATCGTCACGCCCTTCTCGTTGCGCAAATGGACACCGTTGACACCGCCAACCAGGGCGAAGCCGCCGCCAACCGAGCTATAGGTGCCAGCGAAATCATTGATCTCGCGGATGCCCGAGGCCCAGCCGTCCAGGCGGCTGATCGTGGCGCCAGCCGTGATTCCAAGGCTCAGACCGGAGACGCGAAAGGGATAGTTGCGGCCACGCCAGGTCAGCACGCCGCTGCCGGTGCCGCCGCCGACCAGGAGGCCCGCCTTCACGATCTTGACGCGGACCTGGCCGGCGGCCTGTGCGAACGACGGCGTTGCTGGGACAACGAAGGCAAGCAATGTCATCGCCGTCAGCCAGCCAAGGAAAAAGCGCCGCGCTATTTTCTCATTGTTTTGCGGCATCGACCTTCTTCCAGGTCTGGTCCGGATTGAACAAGATCATGCGGCTGGCAATGCTTTCGGTGCGAGGCCCGAGATCCTTCTGGTAGACGGTGCCGCCGTGATTGACCACGAAGGTCATGACGCCGGAATTGCCGTACTCGGCGGGATAGGCGACGAGCGCATAGCCGCCGATCATCTTGCCCTTGACGACGTAGTCGAGGGTGCCGCCGGGCGCGTTGGGGCCCTGCCCCTTGAGGATCCTGAAGTAGTAACCGTGATAAGGCGCACCCTGCCCTTCCATCTTGTAGCCCTCGCGCGAGGCTTCCGCCGCAAATTCGCCGAGCGGGCTCGGGTCAGTATCGTCGCGCCAGAACAGCCCATCCTTCTTTCCGGGCGTCGAGACGATGCGTTGCGCATAGACACCGACGCCTTCGCCGCGGTCTTTCTCCGCATAGTCGTTCTGGGCATCGACATAGGCGAGCGCGGCCTGGATCGCATCGAGCTCATTGCGGCCGATACGGCGATAGAGCACCTCGATCCGCCCCTCGTCCACGTCGAATTCCCAGCCCGCTTTGGAGTTGACCAAGGGAATCGGGAACGGAAAATCGTCCGCGCCGAGCATCAGCGTGGCCTTCTTGTTGCCCTCCGCCTTGATCGCATGCTTGGCATCGTACATCGACGTGAAGCGTTGACGAATGTCGGCGTCGGCAACTTCGTCACCGGAGGAGACGATGTCGTCTGCGTTCCTGCCGAGCACTTTCAGGATATCGCGCGGTCCGCTCTTCACAGCCGCGGCGAGCGCTGCGGCTGCGTCCTCAGGAGTGGGATACGATTGCTGCGCCTGCGACGGCAAGCTGAACAGCACGACCGCCATGATTGCCGGCAAAGCTGGGCGCCGAAGCGACTTCAGACCGATCATGGCATCACCTCCGCAGGGATTTTTGCGCCGCCGGCAAGCCAATCGCTGTACGTGCGGAATTTCAGACCGAGCTTTTCGTAATAGACCCGCAGATAGCCGTCGCTGCCTCGGGTCACCGCTTCCGGAATCACGCGCTCGACCTCCTGCGCCATGACGCCGACATAGGCCTTGTGGCTGCCAAGATAGCTGAAGCGGTAGTAGCCAAGGCCACTCGCGAGATGACCGAGCAGGACGATGTCGTGCTTCAGCGCGATATCCGAACGCCGGCCACCGCCGCCGCCACCGCGCCCGCCTCCACCAAAGCCGCCTCCTCCACCGCCGCGCATCGCCATTCCGCCACCACCGCCGCGCCCGGCAAAGCCACCGCCACCGCCGCCGCGTGGCATGCTCGCCATGCTCGAGCGCCCGCGTGCTGATGCTGCGGCAGCCGCACGGCCGGAGGAGACGTTCATGGCGCCACCGCGATTGCCGCCACCACGGTTGGCATTGGCAGCGCGATTGCCCGCGCCAGCACCGCCGCGGTTGGCGGCCTTCGCGCGGTCGCCACCGCCCTTCGCGCCAGCTCGATCGCCACCACCCTTGGCACGGTCGCCGCCGCCCTTGGCGCGATCGCCAGCGCCGGCGCGATCTCCGCCACGATCACCTGCACGATCGCCGCCGCGGTCTCCCGCTCGATCGCCCGCGCGGTCCCCTGCACGATCTCCCGCGCGATCACCTGCGCGATCACCTGCACGGTCTCCAGCGCCTGGCCGATCCTGTCCGGACTTCAGGACCTGCTGCCCATCGCGGCCGCGAAAATCCATCCGGTCGGCCGCGCCTGCCTTGATGTTGTTGTTGCCGAAACGCTGCTGCACGTTCACGTTGTTGTAGCGCACGCCCTGGCGATGCGCAGGATTGTGCTGCCAGCCGTTTGCGATGTTGGTGGTTCGGTGATTGACGTAGACGTTGCGGTTGCCCCAGTTGCAGCCGCCGCCCCAGTAGTTGCCCCAGCGTCCAATGGCCCAGGCGGTGCCGAAAGCGAGGCCTGCCGCCACCACGCCTGCGCCGATATAAGAAGGATATCCAAAGTAGTACGGCGGATACTCGGCGTAGGGCCACGCGCCATAAACGGTCGCCGGCTCGTAATAGGGTACGTACATCGTACCTGTCTCTTATACACATCCGCGAGAAAGGCGTCGCCGAGGCTCTTGGTCCATTCGAGCTTGTCGCTCATCATGGCCAGGACGTCGGCCGTGCTGGCGAGTGCCTTGATGCTGTCGTCCCAAGATTGCTTCTCGACCTCGCCCCTCAGCGCATCGCCTTTCAGTTTCTTGCGCTCCTTGAGCCAGCGATCGGCCTGCACGACCTCCAGCGGATAGGTCGATGCCGCCAACACGTTGGCAAGCAACTCGTCCGGATAGAGCGCGATCGGCGCGACCAGCGCCTCGAGCTGCTCCGGCTTCAACAGCTCCGCGGCCGGCAGAGCCTGACTTGCTGGCGGCGCTTGACTTGCTGGCGGGGCCTGGCTTGCTGGCGGCGCCTGGCTTGCCGGCGCGTTCGGCGCGGCCGGGTTCTGCGCCGATACGGCGATGGGCATCGCCATCATCAGCGCAAGCGCGATCAGGGTCTTGCCACAGCGAAACATTGCACACTCTCCGTTGGTATTGCGGCGGGGAGCATCGGGCCGGGACGGATGTGTTCCTTTGACGAAGATCAAAGAAAGGGGATGCCGGGTTGTTGCGGCGCGAAAATTCCGCGGCCGATGCGTTGTCTAACGCGTGATCGGCAGCTTGATCGTAAGCAGCGCACCGCCCGACAGCCTGTTCTCGGCAACGATCTGTCCGCGATGGGCCTCGATGATGGTTCTGGCGATGGCGAGTCCCATGCCCATGCCTTGCGGTTTGGTGGTGAAGAATGGATTGAAGACGTTCTTGAGATCGCCGGCGGCTATGCCGGGTCCGCTATCGCCGATCCTGATTTCTGCGAAGGAGCCGGACAGCGCCGTGGTGACGGTCACCTCCCGCACCTTCGCCTCCGCCTCGGAGATCGCGTCGATCGCATTGATGATCAGGTTGAGAATGACCTGCTGAAGCTGGACCGGATCGCCCCTGACGCGCAGCGCGCTTGCGGCGGCCGTGAACTTCAGGGCGATCTTGTGCCGGTCGGTCACGGCGGTCAGAAATCCGATCGCCTCGCCGACGGTTTCGTTCAGATCGATATCGGCGATCTCAAACGGCGTCTTCTTCAACACGCTGCGTAGCCTGCGGATCACTTCGCTCGCCCGCTGATCGTCGCGCCTGATGTCGGCAAGGATCTCCCTGATCTCGCCGAGATTGGGGGAAGCCCCCTTCAACATGAGCTCGGCCGTCTCGGCATTGGTGAGGATAGAGCCGAGCGGCTGATTCAATTCGTGCGCGATCGACGTCGTCAGCTCGCCGGCCGCCGCGTAGCGGTTGACATGCGCCAGCTCGGCCAGACGCTGGCGGGATTCGACCTCCGCGACACGGCGACGCCAGCGCTCGTGAAGCAGGCCACTGATCAGGCCGGCCTGCACCAGGATCACCGCTGCGATCAGCGCCATCTGCCAGCGATAGACCTCCCAAACACTCGGCTCGCGAAACAGGATCTCGCTGCCAGGAGGCAGATTGCTTTCGCTGATGCCCCAGCGCTGCATCTCACGCCAGTCATATCGCGGTGGCGCAAATTGGAGCGTTTCGATCTTGATGTTGCCCGGCTTCTCGCCACCGAGGATACGGATGGCAACGTCGACGGTTTTCCGGCTGGTTGCGGCCGTAGAATGCATGGGGCCACCGACGGTCTGGCCATCGAAGAAGGCATCCTGATAGGAAAAGATCGGCGCGTTGGCGACAGCTCGCAATTGGCGCAAGGCGATGTCGCCTTCATGCGTGACACCTGCACCGTCGACCGACATCAGGCCCCAGAACAAGACCGTGTGCGGCGCGAGCGATGACGCGCGCTTGAGGATGTCCTGGAACGAAAGCCCCGAATACCAATCAAACGACACTCTGTTTTCGAACGGCTTCGCATCCTTCTTGACCTCCTCAAGCCAGAACTTCTCAACGGGAGAGGCTCCCAGCACGACGGCGATCTTCTGCGTGGCAGGCAGGACCTGAAGGATGCCGGCAAAAGATGCCTGAAAGTCATTGTGGATCGCGATGACCGTGTCGTTGTCGGTCAGTCCCGTGCGATCGACCAGGCGCTGCTCGACCGCGGTCAGGACCATCGGTGTGTCGGGGAAAAGCTGCTTGCGATACTTCTGGGCGAATTTTGCCGCAGGCGCCCCGACGCTGACGACGATATCCGGCGGACAACTCTCGTAGAGCGAGCGCAGATAATCGACGAAGGGCTCTTCAGGACCTGGATTGTTGAACCGCGCCGTCAGGAGCGTGTGCTCCTGAATGTCCAGCGGCCACGGCGCCTGCCGCTCGAGATCGGCCTTGATGGCCCGCGCGAATTCACTCCACGGACGAAATTCCCGTCCGAAGGAATGAAGCAGCAGCACCCGCTTGGGCTGGCCCTGATCGGCAGCGCTCGCCGGTCCGAGCCCGGCTAGGGCCAAGACCAGTACACACAGACAGAGCCGTGCGGCCGCCGCCGGCCAGCCCCGCCTGACCGCAGCAACGATTGGGATGCGCCCGCTCATCCTCTTCCTCAGCAGCTTCGACCGGCTGCACCTTCATCTCATTCTAACGCAAAACGGCCCACGGCCAACGCTTTTGCCGGGGCCCTCCTCGGCGTCAGTGGCCGCTCAGCACGAGCGTCTTGATCGGCAGCAGGAGCGCCTGGATGCGAAGCAGCAGTGCGTGCACAAGACCGACACCGTCGACGACGTGGAGCGCGATCGCTCGCCCGGTGCTAGTGTCCTTTGCGGAAATCTCCTCGTGATTGCTGGTGTAGGCGTTGACGAGGCAGCTACTCCCCGGTGTCACGCCTTCGAGCCCGCCCTTGTAGAGTGGCTCCAAGAAGACGAGGATCGTGCCGGGCTTCGGGCCATTCTGTGCTTCGAGCAGTTGCTGCCCGCCCTGGAACTGTCCTGCCGCAATGTAGTCCTGCACTGTCGTCACCACCATCGGGATGATGACCCAGGGCCTCGATATGCAGGTCGCTTCCGCCACCATGCCTTCCTTCATCACGCCCGCCTCGATCTGGCCGAAGCCGGCCTGAAGCACCTTTCTGCCGGCGCCCTCCGGAATTAGCACGCCCGCCGGCCGCATCAACTGATTGACGACGTCGCCGACACGAAGCAGGAATTGCTCGACCCGGCCGTCGACGCCGGCGCGGACGATGGTCTTGTCGAGGTCGACCTGGGCCTGCTCGAGAGCGGCTTGAGCACTCGCCTTCTGGGCCGGCAGGAGCGTCGACACCTGCAAGGCGGCCGTTTCCCTCACGGCGGTCGCCGCATCGATCCCGGCCTGCCGTTGATCGACCAGCACCTGGAGCTTTTCGATGTCGCGTTGCGGCACGATACCGGGGTTGCGGCGCTGCAATTCGGATTTGGTGTCGAGTTCGTCCTTGGCTTGCTGATAATTGGCCTTGGCTTCCTGGATCTGGGCTTCGGCCTTGACGACATCCGACTGCGCCGAGGTCATTGCCGCATCGACCTCGGCGACCTTCCGCCGGGCGGTCTCGTAGGCGGCCTGTTGCTTGGAGCTGTCCAGCGTGAACAGCACGTCGCCCTTCTTCACCTCCTGGCTGAAGCCGACCTTGACCTCCGCAACCCGCCCCGATCCTTCGGGCAGGATCGGCACGGTGCGGAAATAAAGCGTCGCCGAGTCGGTCGCCGGATGGAAATAGAAGATCATGGTGATCAGCGACACCGTGAGCATCAGACAACCGGTGATGCCCCATCGCAGCTCATACCAGATGGAGAAGAACGTGATCTCCTTGCCGAAGCGCTTGCCCTGGACATAACGGCGATAGAGGTAGTCCGGCACGATGGTCAGGAGCGAGCAGAACATGAGCTCAAACATGGCTGGGCTCCTTCTGCCTGACGGGGCTCGGCTCATCCGCCGGTAGTGGGCTCGCCGAGCCGGCCTCTCCCGGCGTCGCATCGGCAATCTTTTCGACGGAGTCGGCGATGCTGCGCAGCGGCGTGCCGAAATCGGGAATGTCGATCAACGCAAGCAACAGGCCCGCGACCCAGAAGATATGCATATGGGTAAAGAGCGAGATCAGGCCGAGCACCGCGACGAATTCGAATTGCAGTTTCTGTGATTTATGCGCCATCCGCTCGGGCAGGCTGTGCAGCTTCCAATAGAGCGTGCCGACCCAGAGCACGGTGCCAATCAGGAATATTCCCATCACCACCATCAGCGGGTCGACCCCGCTTCCAGGCGCGAGATAGAACGGTAGATGGTGCGGAGCCATCGGATGAAGCTGGTCGTTCAATGGTCTCTCCCCAATCTGGAGCGGAGTTGCGCATTGCGTTGCGGCCAGTCTGACTACCCCGGTGTGGATTTTGCTTGATTTGAATCAAGGGAAGCCTCGCCGCCGGGCCTAGCTTACCTCGAACGCTGAACTGCCAACACCCAATCAGGAGCCGTCAGCCATGCCCGGCCTCGATGATCTCATCCCCAATGCCACGCAGATCCGGAAAGAAGCAGCGCTCAAAGAGGCTCAGAAGGCCGAGGAATATGCCCGTCTCGCCGCCGCCGCCGAGGCCGAGAAGCACGCCCTGATCGACCGGCTGAGCAAGCCGTCCGGCAAGACCGAAGAGGAGAAGATCAAGCTCGCCTCGACCATCATCCAGCGTGCAGTGCGAAACGGCCTGACCGAGGTCCAGGTCTATCGCTTCCCCAACACGCTGTGCACCGACAAGGGCCGCGCCATCAACCAGCGGGAAAAGGGCTGGGAGAACACACTGACCGGAATCCCCAAGGAAATCTTCCAGCTCTGGACCGACCACCTGAAGCCGCGCGGCTATCGCATCGCCTACCAGATCATCGATTTTCCCGGCGGCGTTCCGGGCGATATCGGCGTCACCATCTCCTGGGGAGACGATTGACGGCCATTCGGCCGCGTCGGAGCTGAAACAGCGAAAGGACAGGCATGGCCAAGGATGATGAGTCCGACACACGAATGAAGCGCAAGGAGTACGAGAAGGAGCTCGAAAAGCTCCAGGTCGATCTTTGCCATCTCCAGGATTATGTGAGGGAGAAGAAGCTGCGGGTGATCGTCCTGTTCGAAGGTCGGGATGCCGCCGGCAAAGGCGGCACCATCAAGGCGATCACCGAGAAGGTCAGTCCGCGCGTGTTTCGCGTCGTTGCCCTTCCGGCGCCGTCGGATCGCGAAAAGACCCAGATGTTCTTCCAGCGCTATATGGAGCAGTTTCCCGCCGGCGGCGAGATCGTGATCTTCGACCGGAGCTGGTACAACCGCGCCGGCGTCGAATACGTGATGGGCTTCTGTACGCCCGCCGAGCACGATCGCTTTCTCGCCCTCTGCCCCCAGATGGAAAAATACGTCATCGAGGGCGGCATCATCCTCGTCAAGATCTGGCTCGAGGTCGGGATGGACGAGCAGGAGCGTCGATTCAGGGCCCGCATCGACGATCCGGTGCGGCAGTGGAAGCTGAGCCCGATGGATGTGGAATCCTACCGGCGCTGGTATGACTACTCGCGGGCGCGCGACTTGATGCTCAGGAAGACCAGCACGAAGCACGCGCCCTGGCACATCATCCGCTCCGACGATAAGCGGCGGGCGCGGCTGAACTGCATCGCGCACCTGCTCAAGGCGATCCCCTACAAGCGCGTCAAGAAAGACAAGATCAGGCTGCCGCCGCGCTCGGACAAGGGCCGTTACAACGACCAGGCCAGCCTGCGCGGGCTGAAATTCGTCGAGGAGCGTTATTGAGCGGATCAGGCCGCGTGGTGGCGGCCTGATGCGACCTTTGCCTCAATAATTATAAGGATACTGCTGCGGGCAGACCCAACTGCCGTAGGAGTCCTGATAGCAGCCGTTGTTGTAGTAGTTGTTGTTGTAATAGCCATACGCACCGTACGCACCGGCCGCTGCGGCTCCAAGAGCGGCGGCGCCATAAGCGGGTCCACGCCAGCCATAGCCATAGCCCGGACGATAGCCGGGATAACCGGCGATCGGACGCCCCGGATAACCCGGCCGGCCTGCGATCGGACGGCCCGGACGACCGGCTATCGGATGACTCGGACGCACGCCTCCGGCGACGCGATAGCCGCCACCGCCAACGCGACCGGCATGAACGGCACCGCCGCGGTACCCACCGCCTGCCCGCATACCACCACCGTGGAAGCCACCACCGCCGCCGCGGAAGCCACCACCACCACCGCCGCCCCGGCGAGCGAAGGCATCATCCGGAATGAGGCAGGTCGTGAGAAGAACGAGCGCCGCAAGAGCAGCGAGAAGATAACGAAGCATGGCGTGTCCTCCATTGATTGGGGTGCCGTCGTTCGCTCTTCGATGATGCCACGCGACATGCGATCAGCACCCGACGTTACCGTCGGCCGCCGATCGCGTCAGAACTTGACCTAGATCAACGGAACCGAAGCATTTGAACAAAGCGCAGTGTTCCGTCAGACCGCGCGGGCGCGGCCCGATCACCAGGACCTATTTCAGTTTGATCGTGACGCCGCCGACCGCGGCCGACAATTCGGCACCGACCTTCGGCCCGCTGAGTTGCAGGATCACGCCGTTCGCGTTTTGCAGCTGAACGGCACCGGCGCCCGCGGCAACCGCGCCACCCGCTCCACCCACCGCGTACGATCCTTCGATCGACGCGGGTCCCTTAAGATTGAGAGCTCGTCCGACAAATTTTGTCGTCGAGGCGCCAATTGTGAAGCCGACGCTCATGCCGGACACTGTGAACGGATAGTCCTTGCCCCGGAGTCTGAGCACACCATCGCCGCCGCCGACCCCGACGATCAGCCCGCCTTTGGTGAAGACGACTGCGACCTGGCCGGTCTCGGCCCGTGATGGCGTGCTGAAACCGGCAACGCCTGCGAGCAAGGCGACCAGAGCGGCGCGGATGGCAAGCTTTCTCATGACTTTGGTTTCCCCTTTGGTTTCTACGTCGAACTGTTGAGCCAGAATTATCGCGAAGTAGCCGAACACGGTAAGCAGGACGCCCGAGACGGCACGTCCCCTACCTATCTCAAGAGGCAGCCTTCAGCTTCGGCTGAGCACCGGGCTTTGGCCTGCCGATCTTCGCCAAGGCCTCCGTGCGTACGAGCTTCAGTCCCTCCTTGGCGTCGTAGCCGTGGATTTCCTTCACATCGAGCTTGCGCATGAAGTCGATGGTCTCCTGCGTGATGACCTGCCCCGGCACCATGATCGGGAAGCCCGGCGGATACGGGATCACGAAGTTCGCCGAGACGAGCTCGGGTCCGGCTTTCAGCCGTCGGTCGATCTCGGGATCGTTGAGACGGATGTGTTCGCAACCCGCCGCGTCGTAAGCGGCATAGAAGCCGCCGCGGATATCGCCCTCGTTGGTCTTGGCGCCGGCATCGCCGCGGAAGCTCGGGTGGAAATGCGAGAAGTTCGGCAGGTCGGGCACATCCTTCATCAGGCTATTGACCCGCGCCTCGAACGTCTTTTTCGCGTTGGCCCCGCCCTGAGCCAGGCCGCGATCGACCTCACCCGCGATCTCGGCCAGGACCCGGACGAGATGCGCGACGTCGCTGCGCGTGTTGTTGATGTTGGACTGGAGCAGGACCGAGTTCCGGGAGGTCTTGTTGACCTGAATGTTGTACTCGTTCGCCAGAATGCCCTTGAACTGCGTGCCGTCGTAACCGGCCGTACCGCACACCAGCGTCATGCGGGTCGGATCGAGGCAGAACTCGTCGTCGTCCAGGCTCTTCAGGGTGTTCGCCCAGTTCACGCCGGGTGCGAGATAATCGGTAAAGCCGCTCTGGCGATATTGCGACGGCACCATGGCGTCCGCACCGAGGATGCGGAAATACTTTGAGATCAGCGGGTTGTTGTTGACCGCCTGGCGGATCGCGAGCGCGATTTCCATGGCGTTGGCGACCAGACCATATCCCTCGAGCTCCATCTGCCGCCGCGAGACGTCGAGGCTCGCGATGAGCTGCTGGTTTGGACTGGTCGAGGCATGGGTAAACACGGCCTCCTTGAACTGTTGCTCGACCGTATGGAATTCGACGTCCTTGACCGAGAGCATGGAGCCTTGGCGGATCGCAGACATCGACTTGTGGGTCGAATTGGTCTGGTAGACGCGCAATCGGATCTGGCGCGGATCGGGAATGAGCCGGGTCTTGAGCAGCACCTCGTCCGACGGGTTCTTGCCGAGCTCGGCCTGCTGCTTCTCATAGGCTGCGACCGACTTCGGGTCGTGCATCCAGGCTTCGATCTCGTTGGCCGCGCCCATCGCGGTACGCCGCCGCAGGAACGGCGAGAACCGTGCAAAGCCAAACCAGGCCTCGTCCCAGAGGAAGATCAGGTCCGGCTTGATCGCAAGGCATTCTTCCATCACCCTGCGGGTGTTGTAGATGTGGCCATCGAAGGTGCAGTTGGTGAGGTCGAGCAGCTTGACGCGGTCGAGCCGGCCGTCGGCCTTCGCACCGAGCAGCGCCTGCTTGATCGTTTTCAACGGCACCGCGCCATACATCGAATATTCCGTCATCGGGAAGGCTTCGACATAGAGCGGCTGAGCGCCGGCCAGCACCATGCCGTAGTGGTGCGACTTGTGACAGTTGCGATCGACGATCGCGATGTCGCCGGGCGCGAGCAGCGCCTGCACCGCCATCTTGTTGGACGTCGAGGTGCCGTTGGTCACGAAGAACACGCGATCGGCGCCGAGCGCGCGCGCCGCCTTGTCCTGCGCTTTCTTGATGGTGCCGGTCGGCTCCAGGAGGCTGTCGAGGCCGCCGGTGGTCGCGCTGCTCTCGGCCAGGAACAGGTTCGGCCCGTAGAACTCGCCCATGTCTCGGATCCAGTCCGACTTGAAGACGGATTTGCCGCGGGCGATCGGCAGCGCGTGGAAGGTGCCGATCGGACGCTGTGCGTATTTCTTGAGATTGTCGAAGAACGGCGTGTCGTAGCGATCCTGAATGCCTTCGAGGATCGACAGATGCAGCTCGAGCAGTTCCTCGATGGAGTAGAAGATGCGGCGGACCACGTTGGTTTCGGGGTTACCGGCCATTTCCTCAACGTCGCGGTTGGACATCAGATAGATGTCGAGCTCGGGCCGCACCCGCTTGATGATATGGGCGAGCCGGAGAGCATCCGCGTCGGATTCATCGTTGAGACCGGCCGCGGCCGCGATGGAGCGGAGGATCGGCGCATTGTGGCGTGAGCGCAGGCCAAAACCCTCGTTGATGACGACGGCCGCGATATTGGGGTTGAGCATGGTCGCGCAGAACGCATCTTCCAGGCTGCCGACGATGACCGGCTCATAGACGAAGGAATCGACCGGGCGACGCAGCTTGCGCCATTCGGCGGCCAGCGCAGGCCATTGGCCGGACGACAGACCGGTGACGATCAAGGTCTCGAAATAAGGCCGCCGGGCCGCATGCGAGCCGAAGGTCGGCGGCAGCAGATCGGGCGCCTCGCCATTGCCTTCGTCCTTGAGATTCCAGTCGCCGGCGTACTGGCGGAATGACCGCGTGGTCAGCGCCTGCGTGATCCGCGTCGCAAGGGCCAGTGATGTTGCCGCATCGCCCGCTGAAGCGGCCTCTCGCAATGCCGCCATCAACTGCAGGCCGGGATAGCCGTGAAACTCCTCAGTCACCGACAGATCGGCCAGCGCCGCATCGTATTTCGCGCGATCACCGCCGCGGGCCCATGCCTTCGCGGCCTCCACCAGATCCCGCCAGTCGTCTGCCCGCCCTCCGGGCCCGGAAAAGAACTGATCGATGCGCTTTTGCGCGGACTTCGTGTCCTTGGACATGGTTGTCTCCCGATCCCTGAGGCAGGTGATGCGGGATCGTGAGTGCAGCGCGGCGGGGTCCATTGATCCAAGTCAACGGTCGCGCACGACGCAATGAAGCCGTTGAGCCCATGAGCGACCTTCCTTCGCAATGCAACACCGCGCCGGCGAACGATGACGAGCCAGTCCGGAGATCAGGGCGTTCTTTGGCCAGTGTCAGGCTGTCCCTCACCGAGAACGCTGTCGAGCGAGCGCAACCATTGGCCGCTGTCGGTCTTCTCCGCCAGCCCTTCGGCCCGCAGCAGGTCGCGCAGCTGCGCATGCGCGCCGACGATGCAGAAGGTGACCCGACGCGTTGCGAGCTCGTCGTAGAGATCGTGCAACATGCGCGCACCGGCGAGGTCGATATAGGGCGATGCCGAGAGATCGCATGCGACCAGTCGGATGTCCGCCGACCTCTTGAGCGCGATCAGGACCGTATCGAGGATCGTCTCGGCATTGATGTAAAGCAGCGAAGCTTCGGGCCGGAACGCGATGACGCCAACGAGGGGCTCGACACCCTGGTGTCTTGCGCTGTCGGAGTAACGACCACTGCCGGGCAACCGGCCGAGGAATGCCACGTTCGGCTGCGAGGCGCGCGCCAGCAGCAGGAAGATCGAGGCAATCGACGCCAGCAGGACGCCTTGCAGGATGCCGAGCAGCAGCACGGACACGAGCGCAATCGCCGCGGCGTAGAAGTCGATCCGGCTGACCTGCCACATTCGCAGCAGCGCTCGAACGTCCACCAGCTTGTAGACGGCGGCAAACACGATGGCCGCGAGCACGGCCTTGGGCAGGTTGGTCAACAGCCCCGTGAAGAACAGCAGACACAGGCCAAGCGTCACCGAGCAGATGACCAGCGCCAGCGGCGTCCGCGCGCCCGCGTTGTCATTGACGGCGGATTGCGACAGGCCGCCGGCGACGGGATAGGCGTGGCCGAAAGATGCGGCCAGGTTCGCCGCCCCCAGCCCCAGAAACTCCTGCCGCACGTCGAGGGGATAACCGTGCTTGGCGGCAAAGCTGCGCGCCGCAGAGACACCTTCGATGTAGGCCAGCAGCACGCATCCCGCCGCGAGCGGAAAGAGATCGTCGAATTCCAGAAGACCAAATGTCGGCAACCCAATCGCAGGCAGCCCCTCGGGAATCTTGCCGGTCACGGGGACGCCATGGGACGCAAAGCCGAGGAGCGTCGCTACCGCGATCGACAATGCCACGATGGTGATACCGACCGGCCGTCCCGGCAGAAAGCGTTCGCCAAGCAGGAGAAGCACGAGCGCGACAGCGCCAATCGCCAGGATCAGGAGATTGATCTCGCTAAGCTGGCTGGCGAGTTTGAAGACGCGATCGAAGAAGTTGTGACCGCCGCCGGGGACGCCGAACAGGCTCGGCAACTGGCTCATGATGATGGTGAGCCCGGCGCCGGCCTTGAAGCCGACCAGGATGCTGTCGCTGACCAGGCGAACGAGAACACTGAGCCTGAACAGCCAGGCGATGAAGCACAACACCGCCACCGCGAAGGCTGCGAGGCTTGCAATCTGCGCGTATCGCACGACGTCGCCGCCGGCGAGTGTGCCCACGGTGCCGGCGATCATCAGCGAGATCGCCGAGGTCGGGCCGACCGCGAGTTGCCGCGAGGAGCCGAGCAGCGCATAGCCAATGCCGCCGAGCAGATAGCCGTAGACGCCGACCTGCGGCGCCAGGCCAGCCAGTGCGGCATAGGCCAGCGAGACCGGAATGGCGTACGCGGCGAGCGTGACGCCAGCGATTGCGTCCGGCCGCAGCCAGGCCGCTTGATAATTGGCGAGCCATCGCACCGGAGGGAAGAACCTGAGCCAATCGTCAGGCTGTCCGAAGGGCCCCGTCACGGCCGCCCTCCACCACGATGAACCTCGCAGCGCAACAGCACGATCAAGAGAGCGATCACCGGAATGCCAAGCGCAAGTTGCGGGATTTGTTTGTTCGCAAAGGCGCCAACGGCCGGGATTGATCTGGATCAAGCATTTCGCCGCTTTTGGGGACTGACTTGCCGCAAACGCGCCCCCGGGGAAATGCGATCATGGATACCGCCAGATGGATCATCTCCGCCGCTCCGGAATCTTTCTGCCGTTGGCGGTCGCGCTCGGGACCATTCTCGGTCGGATCAAGATTTGCGGATTTGCCGTTCTTGGCCCGATCATCGTCGCCTGCACGTTCATGGGCTGAAGGAATGGAGAGCTGAGCCATGCGTCAGCAAACCCTGCGAAACCTAACGGCCCTGCTGTTGCTTGTGTGCGTCGGTCTGTTCGCGCCAGCGCACGTCGTGGCGGCGGAGGATCGCTCCATTCAAGAGGAGGTCTGGGCGCTGCCGCTGCCGCTTCCGATGTTCGCGTACGTGGTGCGCCCGGTGGGAGACGGCCCCTTTCCTCTCGTGATCATGAACCACGGCGTGTCACTCAACCCGACCGACCGCAGCTTCTTCCCGCTCGTGGAGTTCCGCGACGCCGCCAAGTGGTTCGCCAGGCGCGGCAACTTCGTGGTGGCCCCTGTCGGCACCGGATATGGCGCCACCGCCGTCGATATTCCCGAACGCGGCGGGCCGTTCTTCTCAAAGGTCGGAAAATGCACCCATCCAAACTTCCGTGATCCCGGGCTCGCAGTCGCCCAAGTCGACCTCTGGATCATTGACTACCTGGCCGCCGAAAAGCGCATCGTGCCGAAGGACGTCATCGTCGTCGGACAATCGGCCGGCGGCTGGGCGTCAATCGCGCTCTCAAGCTTCAATCCCCCGCAAGTGAAGGCCATTATCGTCCTTGCGGGAGGGCGTGGCGGCCGTGTCGGCGGCTTGCCGAACCACAATTGTGCGTCCGACAAGCTCGTCGCGCAGACCGGCGAATTCGGCCGCACCTCGCGGGTGCCGATGCTGTGGATCTATATCCAGAACGACACGTATTTCGGTCCGGTCCTGACGAAGCGCATGCACGAGGCCTTCACTGCCGCCGGCGGCAACGCCGAATACCACCTGATGCCGCCATTCGGCAACGAAGGACACTTCTTCATCGGCTCGCCCGATGTGGTACCAATCTGGTCGCCGCTGGTGACGAAGTTTCTCGACGCACAAAATTGACCGGAATGGCCAGAGACTTGGAGGCGAACCATGGTCCACGCTCGTTATTGTCTCGCGGGAGTTCTGATCGTCGCTATCGCCGGCGTCCCTACTACTCCTGACGCCGCCACGCGCAAGAATGCGCAAAACGAAAAACCAGCGGAAGTCGCAACGCGCGGCCAGCGCGAGGCCAAGGACATCACCTACGGAGATTGGCAAAAGCTCTGCTTCAAGGCAGGCGGCGCGCCGACGCTGTGCCGGACCTCGATCACCGGCAAGTTTCCGACCGGGCAAATGGCAATGCGGGTGGACCTGATCGAGCGAGAAGGCGACCGGGCAGCGCGGCTGCAATTGTTCGTGCCCGTCGGCATGTACCTGCAGCACCCTGCCAAGCTGACCGTCGACCAGGGCACTCCCTACCAGGTGCCCTATAGCTGGTGCCTCGCGAACGCCTGCATCGCAGCCGATGTTGCGGATCCAAAGATCGTCAAGGAGATGGAAGCAGGAAAGACGCTGGTTCTCGAGGTTGTTGATTCCAACCTTCTGGCGCTCACGACATCAATGCCGCTCGCACAATTCGCTTCCGTTCACAAGGGCCCGCCCACGAAGACGCTGGAGCAGGACATCGAGGAATGAACCGGCGCGAAACCGCCTCTGGAGCACGATCCGGAAACGTATGCAGCGGTATTCCCTTGCGGCAAACTCGGAACGCGTTTGCGCGGAAATCCTGCTCAAGCAATAACCTAAAGCGCGATGACGGTTCATCCCAATCCCATCGCGCTTAGATCCTGTTTTCGCGGGCGCGTTCGATCAGATCGACCAGTGATTTCGCGGTAAAGGGCTTGGTCAGGTAAGCCACGCATCCCGATGCGACCGCGGCCGATCGATTCCGCTCGCAGTCATTTCCGGTGATATAGATCACGGGGGCCGAGATGCCCTTGTCTGCGATCCGCCGACGCAGGTCGATGCCGGATTGATCGGTCAGATCAATGTCGATGATGATGCACATGGCGCTCTCGAACTCGGCATGATCGAGCAGCGCGGCCGCGGAGTCGAACAGCAGCGTCGTAAAGCCGTGCTCGCGCAGAAGCCGTTTTATGCTGATGCGCACCGACACATCGTCGTCGACGACGAACACGGATCTGCGGGTCGGCACGAGGGGCAGCCTTCTGTTGAACGAGGATCTAACAAACCAGGTAGAGCTACACCCTCCATAGAACACGTCGTCATTCACATTTCATATTGTCCCTGGGTATAGGTATGCGGCACGACCCCGACGAACGGGTCCGGATTAGCCGCTTTGCTCGTTTTTGGGATCAAGCATGCCAAGGCGCTCCGCGATCGACACCAGTTCCGCGAGTGAATGAACCTGCATCTTTTCCATCACCTGGTGGCGATGCGCCTTTACGGTGCGCTCCGTGGTTCCGAGCTCGTGAGCAACCTGCTTGTTGATCTTGCCGCGCACGATCAGATCGAACACCTGCCGCTCGCGCGGGGTCAGTGCGGCCACCAGCGCCTTGAGCGAGTCGAGCTTGCTGCGCTGGCTGCGCGCGGCTTCGTGCCGGACCAAGGCGCGCTCGATCGCGTCGATCAACTGCTCCGACGAGACCGGCTTGGTCAGAAAATCCTCGGCGCCTGCCTTGATGGCCCGCACGGTCGTTGCCGTGTCGGCGTGCCCGGTGAGGAAGACGATCGGCAGCGTCGAACCGAGCTCGATGAGACGGCGTTGCAACTCCGGACCGCTCAGTCCCGGTATCTGCACGTCTAGCAGAATGCATCCCAGCCTGTCGGGATCAGGCAATCGATCGAGCAACTCCTGCGCCGCTGCGTACGTCGCAACATCGTAGCCGGCAAGCTTCAGCCGGCGTTCAATCGCCGTCCGAAACGAAGCGTCGTCGTCGACCACGTGCACCAGCCCTGGCAAGTTCACCTCTTAGCCGCGACGACCATTGGAGTTTCCGCCGCACTGAAACGCAGAATCAATCGGCGATCGAGTAGCCCATATGGATGATAGCGGGCATAGCGGACAATTCGTAAGTAGTAGTACCAAGAGCATCAAAATGCATTTTACAAAGACCGCTTTTTCTCACTCCGCGCAAGATATTGCAGCGCCTGTCCTTTGGTACAATGGCCCTCGAGACAATGGCTGGAAATGCCGCCTTCGTCGTAAAGCAACCCAAGCGGGAGTGGGGTAGCGCGGCACATTCCTCGCCATGAATAGCCTGAGACCAATTCAGCAATGGATTGAGGAGTTGGCCCATGTTCGTACGCATCATCAGCGATCCCCTGCCCCGTCCCAATTCGCTGCACGATCTTGGAATGAGCAGTGACTCAAATCCGATCGTGAGTTTAAGCGAATTTACCTACAAGAAGGGCAATGAGATCTACGGCGAGAAGGAGCCTGCCGAGTACATCTATCAGGTCAAGACCGGCGCGGTGCGAAGCTACAAGCTGCTGTCTGACGGACGCCGTCAGATCGGCGCGTTTCACCTCGCCGGCGATATCTTCGGGCTCGAGAACGGCCGCACGCATCGCTTCACTGCAGAAGCTGTCGTCGATACCACCGTGCGCCTCATCAGGCGGCAGAGCCTGGAGACCGTGGCCGAAAGTGACGCCGTGGTGGCCAAGAACCTGCTCCGCATGACCACGACCAATTTGCAGCACGCGGAAGATCACATGCTGCTGCTCGGCCGCAAGACATCGCTGGAACGGGTCGCGGCCTTTCTGATCGAGATGGATACGCGGCTAACTGCCGCAGGCGTCCTGGCGCTGCCGATGTCGCGGCGCGACATCGCCGACTATCTCGGCCTCACCCTTGAGACGGTCTCGCGGGCGATATCGCACCTGCATGAGCTCGGCATCCTCGGCTTCGTCGGCAACACCCAGCGTCAAATCGTGCTCTTGGACCGCCGACAGCTCGCTAGTCTCGATCTCCAGAACTGAAATCTTTGGCGCTGACGGCCGCAAGGTGCCCCAGCGTCTTGCGTAGCACCTCGAACAGCACCGCAGTCGACCAGCCGAAGAGCAGGATGCCATTCATCGCGGTCATCGGACCGACCAGCCGCCAGTCCGGCACCGGCGTGATATCGCCGTAGCCGAGCGTGGTATAGTTGACGAAGGCGAAATAGAGCAGATCGCTTCCGGCGGGCGCTGCACCGACCACTCGATATGCAAGCGCCCATACGAGAATTTCGAGCGTGTGAGCCACCATCAGGGCAGCCGCAGTCGCCACCATCACGGCCATCAGATGCACTCGCGGCCACGCAGCGTCACGTAACCCCGCCGCACGCGCAATGCCGATGGCGCCGACGGTCACCAGCGCGTGAATCATGATGTTGGCGAGGCTGATGACGGTGCCGACCAAGAATTGAAGCGCCATCATCCTGTCTCGTTTCGCCAAGTGGCGGAGCCGTTCTCCTCGAAGGAGATTTCGTCTATGATGCCTTCGGCGTGAACATGCCGCTAGCCGCCTTCATCGCGGACTCGCCCATGTTTCTGGCCTGATCGGTCAACGAGCGCATCTGGTCCTGGAAGAACTCGGACTGGATCCTGAGCGCTTCCTGCATGTCTTTGGCCTGGACGAGCTTGTCACCGAGATCGAAGGTCGCGGAGATGTTGCGCTGCATATGGCTGCAGAACTCCTTGGCTTGATTCGCGATCGGCAGCGGTGAGGAGCTCAGGCCTTTCTCCAGCAGATCAAAATATTCAGTGTTGGCCTTGCGCAGGCGGCCAAGCGCTTCGCTCATCATCGTACGCATATTCTCGGTCGATGGGATTTCCGCCATGATGTTGCTCCTCAAGGGTTACGCTGCAAGCCCGCCGAACCAAGCCCCAAAATAGCCAGCATACAGAGCTGGCAGTTCAAGATTCATCGAATGCCCAATGCGGGGCACCACCACCAGCCGGCAGTCCGGCATCGCCTCGGCCATGGCGCGCAAGTCAGAAGGCGGAATCCAGCCGTCCCATTCGCCCCACAGCACCAGGTGCGGGTGCCGGATCTCCGCCATGCGGCGCTCCAGCTCCCGGCTCTCTTTTTCCCGCGTGAGGTTGACGGGCGTCCCGATCCAGATGCCTTCAGAGACGCCAAAGGTCTGCTCGATGATGCGGTCGAACAGCGCCGGGATATCACCCAGCCCATCACGGAATCGAGGAACTTCGCCCGGCGCCATGCTCTCCGGCACGAACAGCGAGGAAGCCGCTGTCGCCATCACGGTTCGTGTCAGCTCCCTGCTGGCCATCATCGCACGGAAAAGCCCGATCTGATCGGCATTGAAGGCCATGCCGAGCGGCGTCACCGGATCGAGCGCGAACACGCGGCCGAAGCGCTGCGGCTGCATCAAGAGCATCCGGGCGGCAATGATGCCGCCGGTCGAATGCGTGGCGAGATGGCAATAGCTGACGCCCAGCGCATCGAGCGCCGCGAGCATATCCTGCGCATGCTGCTGCATCGAGTAGTTCGCATAGTCGGCCTTGGGCTTCGGCCGGTCGCTGTCACCGCAGCCGCGCCAATCGATGCCGATCACGCGGAGGCCTGAGGGAAACATCGGCGCGGCGAGCTCGATCCAGTCCTTGCTGGCGAGATTGCCGTGGATAAAGACGACGGTGACGTCGCCTCCTCCCCACTCTCGCCAGCTCAACTGAACCTCGCCCGCCTGCACCCTTGGCATGAGCAGCCCTATTTGTTCAGGCCGGCCGTCGGCGCAGCACCCGCCGGGGTCGGCGCCACCGGCAAGGCCGATACCACGGCCCCCTTGATCATGCGGTCGATACCCTGCGGCGACGACGTGTCGACGCTGCCCTTGGTCACGAAGTCCACGACGTCAACCGAGAACTCGACGGGATTGTCCGTGTGGATGAAATGTCCGGTTTCCGGATAGATCTTCAGGATCGGCCGGTTGCCGGCATTCGTCATCCGCGTCATGAACGGCGAGATGACGTCGCGCCCCAGATCCGTCAGCCCGTTGAACGCGGGCGTCGGGATGAAGGGCTCCTTGTCGCCGAACGCGAGGAAGATCGGCGCCTTGATCTGGGTGAGCCGCTCGTAGAGATTCTTCGGGTCATCCTGCTGCAGCTCAGAGCCGATAGTGTAGATGTCGTAGATGAAGACGTTGCACCATTGCTCGAGCTCCTTCGGATTTCCCTTGGTCAGCCCGACGCGCTGCTCAGTATGGAAGCGGGCGTATTCGCTGTCGTTGAAGAAGTAGCCGCTCTTGGCCGCCGACACAGCGCCGGTGTTCGGATCACGCTTCTTGAAGTAGAAGAAGTCGCGGATGTTCTGCTCATCGCGTGCCATCTCCGCGGCCAGAATGCCGGTCTGGTCCCAGGTCGCCTTCCACTTGTCGAAGTCATGGTCGAAGGCCTGGTCGAACAGGCGGGCCTTCTTGTCCTTGGCGATGGTGATGTCGCGCGGATATTCCTCGAGGCCGGACGGCGCTTCCAGCGCAAGGCCCTGCACCGCGTCGGGCCAGGTCAGGGCGTAGCCCATCACGAACTGCCCGCCGAGCGAATGGCCGTGATAGTAGGCCTTCTTGACGCCGAGTTGATTGACGACGAGGTCGTAGATGACCTCGCGCATGTCTTGCATGGTGCGGGCCGGGCTCTTGTCGAGATTGCCGGGCCCCGACATGCCGTAATGTGGCAGGTCGGGCACGATCACGCGCAAGCCGCTGCGCAGGGCGTATTGCATGATATTGCCGTAGTGCCCGCCGAACGCACCCTTGCCATGGATGATGACGAGCACCTTCGGATCCTTGGCCGTGCCGGCATATTCATCCATGTAGCCGATCTGCCAGGCATTGCCGCTCTTGTCCTTGGCGTTGGCGAACTTGACCGGATATGGATAGGTCACGAAATCCTTCCAGAAGGATTTTTTGGGATCGATGTTCTCGGCGACGCCCGGCACGCGATAGTTCTTGTCGACGAACTGTTGCGCGCGGTCGAGGCTTGCGACGTCGTCCATGAACGCGACGAACTTGGGATCGTTCTTGCGGTTGTTGATGAGTGGGAAGACGCCATAGTGGGCAACCGGGCTTTCCTCGGCGATGAGGTCCGCACCGGGCACACGATCGACGGCCTGCTGCGCGAGCTTGAAGTTCAACCAGAGGTCATTGGTGATGTGCATCACCAGCGTGCGCGCCTGGATACGGCCGAGATAGGCATTGATGTTGTGCGTTTCGCCGACCCGGTTGCGCCAAACGAGATCCACGGCATCGTAGAGTTTGGCACGGTTGGTGACGCTCAACCCAGCCTTCTCATTTGGCGGATCCCAGTAGAAGATCTCGGGCTGGACTGCGGTGAAATTCTGGGTCGTGCGATAACCAAAGTCATACCCGGTCATTCCAAGGATGGACCAGCCGAACGCAACGCCCGGCACCGGATGCTTTTCCTTGGGAAGCTTGTAGTAATCGCCGTTCGTGGCCTGCCATACGGGGTCGGACTCGATCGCGGCCGTCATCATCTGGAACGTCCAGTTGCCGACGGGATCGCCCGCGTCTGACTGCGTGGTGCCGCCGATCGGCATCAGCGCGCCGATGAACTCCGGATGCATCACGCCCCAGACATAGGTCTGCGTGCCGCCCATGGAGACGCCGGTCACCAGTGCCACGCGCGCGACCTTCAGATGATCGCGCAGCAGGCGGTAATTCGCCTGCACCATGTCGAAGTAGCTGTACTGCGGGAATTTCACGCCTAACCCGTCGGACGGCTTGCTGTCGCCCCAGGTGCCGAGCGGATCGACCATGATGACGAAATAGCGATCGGTGTCGATTGGCCGCCCCGGCCCGATGATGGGCACGCCGCCTGACAAAGCAGCGCCCTTGACCCACTGCTCGAACATGTCGGTGGAGTCGCCGGAATAGTAGGAGTTGATGACCACGGCGTTCGTGATCTCGTCATTGGCATTGCGCCGGGCCTTGCCGATCGCGATGTAGGAGGCGCGCAGCTTGCCGGCACCGAGCGATTCCAGCGTCACGCCGCCCTCGCCGCCATTCTCCCATTTCGAAGGATCGGACAGATCGTACTTGCCGCCGAGGCGGAAGTTGGCGATCTCGTATGTCTTCTTCAGCCCATCATGCTGCATCTGCGACGAACGGCGGGTGAAGGGTTGCGCGACAGCGAGCGCCGTGCCGACCAGCAACACGATCAGGCTCACGAAGCAACGTTTGAGCATGTCTCTCCCGGTCATGGCAGATTCCTCCTAGCGGTGTTTTGCGAAAACGCTAGGGATGTCACCCGGGAGAGCTTTGATTTAGCTCAATGGAATCCCCGACCGGAGATTGAAGATCGCAGCGATCAGACACTGCAGCCGGTCGTCGCAATGCCCTTCCTCAATCACGGCTCATATCGGATACGCTATGAGCTCGAAGGGCCGCCCGATGCCCCTGCCTATGTTCTGGTTAACGGGCTCACGCAATATGCCGAGCTCTGGGCTGCCTATCGCGAAGCGCTTGTCGCCCGGCATTTCCGCGTGGCGACCTTCGATCTGCTCGGCCAGGGCGGCTCAGACAAGCCGGCCCTGTTCATCAACCAGGACGACCAGGTTACCGCGCTTCATCGCCTGATCGGCGAGCTCTGCGATGGACCCATCTTCCTCAGTGGCATCAGCTTTGGCGGACTCATTGCACTGCGCTACGCGATTGAGCACGGCGAGCGACTGTCCGGCCTGGTGCCGATGAGCTGCTTTGCGGAGCTCTCCCCACAGCTGCTCCTGATCGGCAACGCCTTGCGCACCGGCCTGATCCTGGGCGGCACCGGCTATCTCCAGGACCTGTTGCTGCCGATGAACCTGTCCGACCAGTGGCTGAAGCCGCTCCTGGACAAGCTCGACAGCGTCAAGCGACAGGGCTGGCTCGTCAACGACCTCTACGCGCTCCAGAACCTGATGGAGTCCTTTCTCGACTTTCGGCCGTTGACGCCGCAGCTTTCGTCGATCACGCTCCCGACCATGATCCTGAACGGCGAGTTCGACTTCCTGACGCCACGTGCGCTGCACGAGACCCTGCGGCTTGAAATCCCCAACAGCTCGCTGGTGATCATCCCGAAGGCCTATCACGCCTTCACGCTCGAAAAGGGGGCACTGACGGCCGATCTGCTGGCGCGCTTCGCCAAGGACGTGCTCGCCGGACGCTGGCGGGGCAACAAGGCGGTCTGGGTCGCGCCGGAACAGCCCGGCGGCGAACTCACTCCCTTTCCCGAAGGCTATGATCATCTCCGCGCGATCCCCGTCCAGAGAGGCGCGACATGAGCGACTTCTTCGGACCGCTCGATTCTGAGGGTCGCGTGCCGCCCCACCAGCAAACGCGTGTCGCCGCATTCCTTATCTCCGCCCACGGCGCGCTGGCACGACAGTCCGCGTTCACCTTGCCCACAAAGCTCGAGTCCGCTTGGCAGACCGAGCTGAACACACAGCTCTTCCGCGAGACCGAGATCGTCTCGCTTCTGATGCGCGCGACGAGTTGGGCGCCTGATCCTGGCCTGGGCTATATGACCGTGGCCTGGGAAAGCGCCTGGTTTCCGGCGCCCGTCTACGAGATTTCGGACTGGCCGCTGGCAGTGGCAGCCGGTCTTGCGACGCTCGCCCACGCTGTTCACGCGGCCATCCGGCCGGCAGCACTGTTGCCGGCCGAAGCAAATCCCGAGGATCCATTCGCAATGGCGCTGCGCCGCATCGAGTTCGAAAGCGGCCGTCTGCTGCAGGCACAAATCCTGTCGCTGAAGGGGCCCGACCTTGTGCCTCATCGCGAGGCCGTCAACTCCGCCCTCGAACGGCGTCACACCGAGGTGCGCAAGCTCTGGCGCGACATGCTGCAAAGCGTCGGCATCGCCATGGCCGATTCAAATGACGATAAGCCTTGATGCAAATCAAAGCACCGCGGTGACAGCCGGCAAACATCCGCTCGCTGCTGTCCTCAGCGTCTGATCGGAGTTGCCGCCATGAAGGCCGTTTCCGTCGAAGAAGCCGTTGCGATGATCCCGGCAGGCGCAAGCGTCATGGTCGGCGGGTTCATGGGTGTCGGGACACCGGAGCGCCTGCTCGATGAGGTCGTCCGGCAGCAGAAGACCGGCCTGACGCTGATCTGCAATGACGCAGCCATCCCCGGCAAGGGCGTCGGCAAGCTGTTCGATGCGACGCTGGTCTCGCGGCTGACCGCGACCCATATCGGCCTCAATCCGAAGGCGCAGCAGCAAATGCTCGCTAACCAGATCGCGGTCGATCTCGTTCCGCAGGGCACATTCGTCGAACGCATTCGCGCGGGCGGGTGTGGCCTTGGCGGCGTTCTGACCCCGACCGGCGTCGGCACGCTGGTCGCCGAAGGCAAGCGACAGATCGAAGTCGACGGCAAGCCGTTCCTGCTCGAGACTGCGCTGCGGGCGCAGTTCGCGCTGGTGCATGCCTTTCTCGCCGACTATCTCGGCAACCTCTCCTACGCCCTCACCTCGCGCAACTTCAATCCCGTCATGGCGATGGCCGCCGACACCGTCATCGTCACGGCTGACAACATCGTGCCGGTCGGCGTCATCGCGCCCGACCACGTCGTGACGCCGGCGCCGCTCGTCGATTTCCTCATTACCAACGGGTGAGATCATGGATGCACAGACCATCATCGCCCGGCGCGTCGCCAAGGAACTGAAGAGCGGCAACCTCGTCAACCTCGGCATCGGCATTCCGACGCTGGTCGCGAACTACGTCCCGCCCGATCTAAAGGTGTTCTTTCAATCGGAGAACGGTCTCATCGGCACCGGCCCGATCCCGGAGCAAGGCATGGCTCATCCGACTCTGACGGACGCCGGTGGGCGCCCGATCAGCGCCCTGCCCGGCGCCTGCACATTCGACAGCGCGATGTCGTTCGGGCTGATCCGCGGCGGCCATGTCGACGTCACCGTGCTCGGCGGCCTCCAGGTCGACGCACACGGCCACCTCGCCAACTGGATGATCCCCGGCAAGATGGTGCCGGGAATGGGCGGGGCGATGGATCTCGTCAGCGGCGCCAAGCGCGTTATCGTTGCGATGCAGCACGCGGCCAAGGGCAAGTCGAAGATCGTCGCAAAGTGCACGCTGCCGCTGACGTCGGCGCGGCCGGTGAGCCTGGTGGTCACCGACATGGCCGTGATCGCCTTTCCCGACGGCAGGGCGACGCTCCTGGAAACCGCGCCGGGTATCAGCGTCGGCGAGGTGATGGCCGTGACGGACGCCGAGCTCACGGTTCCCGATACCGTACCGGAAATGAAAATCTGACGGGCACGACCATGCGGATATTCAGCGATTTCGCAGAGATCAAATCCGCTGTGGGCACCGAGATCGGCGCCAGCGACTGGATCGAGATCAGCCAGGACCGCATCAACCAGTTCGCCGAGGCGACCTGCGACGAGCAGTGGATCCATGTCGACCAGGTGCGCGCGAGCAAGGAGATGCCGGGCGGCAAGACCATCGCGCACGGGCTGTTGTCGCTTGCACTCGCTCCGCTCTTCATCCGTTCCGTGATCGGCCTGAAGGGCCTGCGCAACACGCTCAACTACGGCGCGGACCGCATACGCTACCTGGCTCCGGTCCCGGCCGGTTCGAAGCTGCGGGGCCGCGTCACGGTCGCCGAGGCCGAGGACGTGCCGCCCGATGGCCTGCGCGTGAACTATCATCTCGTGATCGAGATCGAAGGCGGCAAGAAACCCGCCTGCGTCGCCGAGTTGATCGCCCTGCACTACCGCTGAATACAAAAACTGAAAAACAACCCCATGCAAAGTAGATTCAGAGGCGGCACGACAAACTGCTGAATAACCGAAATTGCTTGACACGTCGGGCAAATCACCGGCATGGTGCCATGATCAGCCAGAAGCGTCCCAACCGGATGTCCCAGATTGGCTCCTGCGGCGCGCGTCGCGCCACCTCTCCTCAATCGATGATGTGATAGCCGCCGTCGATGTAGATGACGCTACCGGTCATCAGCTTGGCGCCGTCGAGCGCCAGGAACGCCGTGGCATGACCGACGTCGTCGATGCTGACGAGGCTCCGTGCCGGAGCCTTCGACTGCGCCTTGTCCATGAGCTCGTCGAACTCCGGAATGCCCGACGCCGCGCGCGTCGCCAACGGTCCCGGTGAAATCGCGTGCACCCGGATGCCCTTCGGCCCGAGCTCCGAGGCGACGTAGCGGACGGCCGATTCCAGCGCCGCCTTCGCCACGCCCATGATGTTGTAGTTCTCCACGACCATCTGGCTGCCGTAATAGGTCATGGTGAACATGGTGCCACCATTCTTCATCAGCGGCTCCGCCAGATGGGCCATGCGCAGGAACGACCAGCAGGAGACCTCCATGGTCTTGAGAAAACCCTCGCGCCCGACATCGACCACGCGTCCGTGCAGCGCTTCCTTTGGCGAGAAGGCGATGGAATGCAGCAGGAAATCGAGCTGGCCCCACTCTTTCGCGATGCGCTCGAACACCTGCTCGGTCTGGCCTTCGACCATCACGTCCAGCGGCATGAAGATCGGTGCTTCCAGTGCCTGCGCCAGCGGCTCGACGTGCTTCTTGGCACGATCGTTCAAATAGGTCACGGCCAGCTCGGCGCCGAGCGCGCGAAACGCCCGCGCGCAGCCCCAGGCGATCGACTGATCGTTGGCGATGCCAACGACGAGGCCTTTCTTTCCCTTCAGCGCAACCTTCGTCTCCGGAAACACGGGAATCATGACACCCTCATAGATCTGGCGTTTTGCGATTTTCCGTTCATCAGCAGCGCCAACGTGTGCTGCGCGATCATCAGTTCCTCGTCGGTCGGCACGACGTAGACGGGAACGAGACTGTTCGGTCGCGAAATCAGCCGCGAGTGACGCGCGTTCTCGGCGGCATCGAGCACAACGCCCAGCCAGCCGAGTTGCTCCGCGATGCGCGCGCGAATGCTGACCGAGTTCTCACCGATACCGGCGGTAAAGACGAACGCGTCGAGGCCCTGCAAGGCGGCAGCGAGCATCCCGGCGGCAAGACCGATCCGATAGACGAAGTAGTCGATCGCGAGCTTTGCGCGTGGGTCCGCACTCGTCTCCAGCTCCCGCATGTCGTTGCTGACGCCGGACAGGCCCTTCAACCCGCAATCGCGATAGAGGAAGTCCTGCACTTTCGCGGGCGACATGCCCTTCTCCGAGATCAGATAGAGCACGACGCCGGGATCTAGCTGGCCGGGACGCGTACCCATTGGCAGACCATCCAGCGCCGTAAAACCCATCGTGCTCTCGACGCTCTGCCCACCCTTCATCGCGCACATTGAGGCGCCGCTGCCAAGATGCGCAACGATCACCCGCCGTTTCGCGATGTCGGGCGCGATCTGCGGCAAGGTCTTCGCGATGTATTCGTAGGAAAGTCCATGAAAGCCATAGCGCCGCACGCCTTCGGCATGCAGCTGATGCGGGATCGCGTAATGATCGGCAAGCGGCCCATGGCTGCGGTGAAACGCGGTGTCGAAGCAGGCGACCTGCGGAAGCGAAGGAAAGTTGGCAAGGATCGCACGGATTGGCGCCAAATTATGCGGCTGATGCAGCGGCGCCAGCGGGACAAAGCGTTCCAGGCGCCCCACCACGCCGTGGTCGATCAGGACCGGCCGCTCGTATTCGGGCCCGCCATGCACGACGCGATGCCCGACAGCCAACGGTTGGAGGCGAGCCTCATCTCTCAGCCACTCGCCCGCGACCTGCATCGCGGCCGGAACGTCCGGAATCGCCTCGATCGGATAGGCGCGATCGGCCATGGGATCGCCACCCGCCCCGCTCGCCCGCAAACGCGGCCGGCTGCCAATGCCGTCCATCTGCCCCTTGATCTGCCGGCGAAGCGTGCCCTCGCCCTCGACCGAGTAAACCTGGAACTTGACGCTCGAGGAGCCGGCATTGATGACGAGAATGGTGTCCATGGCGGTCACGCGGCAACTGTCGGCGCCTTTTGGCGCCGTGCATGGGCGTAAAGCGCGGCCACGGCGCAGGACGCCATCCGCGCCCGCGGGCTGTCCGCGCGCGAGGTGAGCACCACCGGGACGCGCGCGCCGAGCACGATGCCGGCGCCATCGGCCATGGCAAAGTAAGCGAGATTCTTCGCCAGCATGTTGCCGGCCTCGAGGTCGGGCACGACCAGGATCTGCGCCCGGCCGGCCACCTCGGACTTGATGCCCTTGATCCGCGCGGCCTCGGGATCGATGGCGTTGTCGAAGGCCAACGGTCCGTCGAGCAGACCGCCGGTGATCTGGCCGCGATCGGCCATCTTGCAGAGCGCGGCGGCCTCGATCGTGGACGGAATTTTTGACGTCACCGTCTCGACCGCCGAGAGGATCGCGACCCTCGGTATCTTGCCGAAGCCGGCAAGATTGTAGAGGTCGATCGCGTTCTGGATGATGTCGCGCTTGGCGTCGAGATCGGGGAAGATGTTGATGGCCGCATCGGTGACGAAAATGGTCTCGGCATAGGCCGGCACGTCCATGACGAAGACATGGCTGATGCGCCGGTCGGTGCGCAGGCCGCCGGTTTTGGCCGTGACGGCCCGCATCAGCTCGTCGGTGTGCAGGCTGCCCTTCATCAGCAATTCGCCGCGGGCCTCGTGGATCAACTCGACGCCCTTGGCTGCGGCCGCGTCGCTGTGCGGCGCATCGACGATCTCATAGCCGGCAATATCGAGCCCGAACTTGCTCCCTGTTTCCTTGATCTTCCGCTCCGGGCCGACCAGCAGCGGCCGGATGATGCCAGCTCTCGCGCTGTCGACGGCGCCGCGCAACGATGTCTCGTCGCAGGGATGGACCACGATGGTCGTCGAGGGCGGCACGGCCTTGGCGGCCGCGATCAGATGGTCGTATTTGCTGCCCGCTTGCGTTTGCGTCGTGTCGGCCGACATGATGCTACTCCCAATTCTGACAAGCTGCGCTACGACGCTTTTGCCTTGGGATCGAAAGGGGCGACGTTCGACTCGCCTTCCTCACCGACACCGAAGAGCCCGGCAATCTGCTTCAAGCGCTTTGCCCGCTCGCCTGTGATGTCCTCGCTCGCGGACAGCACCTCGCGCATCGCCGCGAAAGCTCCGCGCCGCTGATTGACGTCATCGGGCAACATCTTCGGGATCGCAGCCAAGGCACGGTCCCGGTCGAGCAGCAACATGAAGAATTGCTCGCGAACCAGCATCTTGAACTCAGCCAGCGTCAAGCGGGCTCCAGCATGGTCGCGCCGAACCTGGCGCAGCGCCTCGATGCTTCGTTCGTCCACCATGCCGCGGGCGGAACCGACATAAAGCAGTGCACGAATGGCAGCCTCGCGAAGGCCGCCCTCACCGATCTTCGACTTCAGCTCGGCGATCCGCTTCTCCAACATCGCTCGGTGTTCGGCCGTCATCTCCCGCCGGCCGGATGGCGCGGCGTTCGGATCCACTCCGACCGCCGCCTGCAATGCGGGCGAACCATAGACGTTGAGGAAAACGGCTTCGCTCAGCGCCTCCTGCGAATCCCGCCAGCTATCCAGCGCGTGAACGATCTGCTTTGACATCTGTTCCTGGAACGCCAGGAACGGATTGTCCTTCGAGGCCGGCTTGCGCTTGTCCTCGACCGCGTCGGCCGCCGATTTCACCACGGACATCCACGGATTCTGACTGCTGAAGGCCTCGTATTGCAGCCGCAGCGGATGAATGTTGCGCGCCCATTCCGCCATTTGCGGTGTCACCATGCCCTTGATCCAGGGCTGAACGTACCTTTGATAGGCGGCAAGATTGAGTTCCGAGACGCGCTTGGCGGCGGCAAAGCGGCGCTCGTCCTCCGGCGAGTTGCCGCCCATCGCGCGAATATCGTCCAGCGTCCGCGCCTCGCAGCGCATGATCCACTGACCAGTCGCGAGATCGGCATTGACGGTATCGGAACCCCTCGCCTCGAACGTGGCCTCATAGAGTCCCGGTGGCAGCACGTCGATCAAATCGATATTGCTCGAGAATTCCGCGTGTTCCTTCTTGGCGACGCCGCCAGACACGAAGATGCCGAGATGGCCGACACTTTCGTGCACGGTATAGACGATGGTCTGCCCATAGGCCCTGATCTCATCGCAATCGGCATAGCAATCGAGGATCCAGTGCAACGCCTGCTGCGGCGGAGTAATGTTGTCGCCCTTTGAGCAGAACACCACGATCGGCGAGCGGATGTTACGCAAATCCACCTTCCGGCCGTCGGACATCTCGATCTTGCCGGCCGCGAGATTGTTGCCGACGAACAGCTCGTCGACGATGAACTGGATCTCCTCGGCATTGAGGTTGACGTGACCGCCCCACCACCGCTCGAATTCGAGGTAGCGGTCCGCTTCCGTGTCGACCTTGGAATAAACGTTATATTGCTTGGTCCAGAGCGTGTTCGAAGGATTCTGGTTCTCGAAGTTCTGCACCAGCCAGGCACCATCGAACTTGCCACCGCCGAGATCGCTCGCCAGCGCCGTAAGCCAGCTTCCGCCGAGCAGCCCGCCTGAATAGCGCATCGGGTACTTGCCGTGTACGCCCGCCCAATAAGCGAGCGGCGCGCCAGCAATGATGAGCGGCCCGAACAGTTCCGGCCGCAGCGAGGCCAAAATCATGACCGCCCAGCCGGCTTGGCAGTTGCCGATCACGCAGGGTTTGCCGTCTGCCTCGGGATGGCGGCTGATCACCTTCTCGATGAACAGGGCCTCCGCCCGCGCGATGCGCTCGATGGTTTGTCCCGGCATCGGTTCCGGAAGGAAGCCAATGAAATAGCAGGGATGTCCCGCCTTCATGGCGACGCCGATCTCGCTATCGGCCTTGAAGCCACCAATGCCCGGCCCATGGCCGGCGCGGGGATCGACCACGATGAATGGCCGCCGCTTTGTATTGATTTCGACGCCCTTGGGCGGAATGATACGCACCAGCGCATAATTGACTGGCTCGTCCAGCTTGCGGCCGTCCATGATCAATTCGGCGGCATATTGCAGAACGTGCGGCGCGGTTTGTGCGACATGTTCCCGGTACTGGTCGCCACGCTGACGCATGATGTCCAGAAAGAGGACGCTGCGCTGGCCTGCATCCACCAGATATTCGACTGCCGACGCAACCAACCCAGACATGGGACCGCCGGGGAGTTGTGCTGTGTCCATGGACATGTTCCGACCTCGCTGTCGCGCTGCATCATTCAAGTTGCACGGCCCGCGGCTGACGTTGATCTAGGTCAACGTCGGACGCCCTTTGAAGCGGTGTCGAGATATGACGCTCGGCAGTGATCGAGGCGAGATGGTATCGGGACCCATGACAGAGGCGGCAAACTATACAGCCCAGGAGATTCTGAAGGACGGAAGCCCGGTCGAGATCAGGGCGCTGCGTCCCGAGGACGAGGCGGAGATGCTGGCCGCGATCGAGCGGACCAGCCCGCAATCTCTGCAGCGTCGATTCTTTGCCATGAAGCGCCACTTCTCGGACAAGGAGCGTGCCTTCTTCCTGCAGGTCGACTTCAAGAATCACGTCGCGCTCGCTGCACTTGTCCGCGGCGGCGACGGACAGATGATCGTCGGGGGTGGCCGATTCATCGTGTTCGAGCCAGGCGTCGCAGAAATGGCCTTCGTCGTGACCGATGCGTACCAGGGGCGTGGACTGGGCTCGCTCCTCATGCGGCACCTCATCCAGATCGCGCGCGACGGCGGATTGCGGGAGCTGACGGCAGAAGTCCTTCCCGGGAATACGGCCATGCTACGCGTCTTCGAAAGGTCCGGCTTCAAACCGGCCGCACGCCGTGATCCGCAGACGGTTCATCTTGTGCTTCAACTCGGCTAGGCAGCAGCTTCAGTCGCCTGTCGTTTTTCGCACCGGCGCGCCGCTGTCGATACGGATCCACGCCACGGCGAGTTCCCAGGCCACCGATAGAATGATCGGCCCGATGAAGAGTCCGATGATGCCGTGTGCCAGTGTTCCTCCGATCACACCGATCAGGATCACGAGCGTCGGCGTGGTCAGGCCACGCCCCATCACGAGCGGCTTCAGGATGTTGTCGAGGAAGCCGACAAGGACGAGGAACACCGTCAGGAGCAACGCCGTCGTCACGTCCTTGTCCATCCAGATCCAGATGACCACGGGAAGAAGCACGATGAGCGGGCCGATCTGCACGATCGACAACAACAGGACGACGAAAGCCAGCAGACCCGCGCTTGGAATATCGGCCAGCTTGAAACCGATACCGGCCAGCAAGGCCTGAATGATCGCGACGCCGATCACGCCCTGTGCCACCGCCCGGATGGTCGCACCCGCAAGCGCCAGGAAATGCTCGCTCTGCTCGGGCACGATCCGGGTCAGGAAACCACGGGTCACCGCCACGAGTTGCGGCCCGAAAGGAAGGAGAATACCGGAGACGATGACGGACACCAGGAACTGAAGCGTGCCAAGCCCGGCATCGCCTGCGAATGACAGCAGCGGCCCCGCAAGCGGCTTCAAATAGGGCGCCACCTCACGCAACACCGCCCGCACGTTGGTGTAGGCCAGATCCCAGAATTCATAGAGCTGCGGGCCGATCAATGGCCACGTCTTGACCTGCTCCGGCGCCGGCGGAAGCATGACGTCACCGGTGCCGAGCTGGCTTGCCAGGTCCTTCACACCCTCCACCGCGCTCACGCCGAGCCAGGCGGCCGGGCCCAGAACGATGCCGAGCGCGACGAGCGTCAGAATCGCTGCCGCGGTCCGCGGACGTCCGCCGAGCAGTTTGGCGAGCCAGCTGAAGGCGGGATAGAACGCGACCGCAAGCACCGCGCTCCAGGTCAGGATCGACACGAAGGGTCGGATGATGACGAACGTCCAGATGATCAGCAAAGCCAGCAGGCCAAGCCGGATCAAGAGCTGGATGATATCTTCTGCGGACAAGAGCTGACGAAGCGTCTTCACGGCGGACTCTCATCTCAAGGCAGCCTTCAAAAATATCGATCGGCCTCGCGTGATCCTGTTGACCCAGATCAATGATCGCCTCTCCTGCGGTTCCCCGCCGGACCGCCCCTAGAAGGCGCCCGCCATCGTCACCCGAAAGGTGAGCGGCTCGACCGGGTGCAGCACGTAGTCCATCACGCCATTCTGGCACACGGCCGGCGGCGCAGCCTGCTGCAGGTAACAGAGATTGTAGAGGGAATCCGTTTTCAGGAGCGAGCCGTAGGCATAGGTGATCTGGTTGGCTTTTGTGTTGAAGAGATTGAGCACCTCGAGCTGGATGCGCCAACCTTCGGTCGTGCGGTAGCCGAGCCGCGCGTTGACGATGCTGGTCGGCTGCGAGCGGAACGCATTGTCCTCGGTCAGCGGACTGGAGGCGAGGTAGCGCCAGCGCACGCCGCCGAACCAGCCGGTCTTCTCGCCGAACGTGATGCCCGCGGACGCCACCATGGCCGGCGCGTTCGGAATATAGTTGCCGGGCGCGTTGCCGATCTGCGCCTCGGGGAAACCTGCGAGCGAGGCATAAGTTGTCGCCTGCTCGCTGTCGTAGCCGCGAAAGCGCGCATGCGTCATCGCAAGATCGGCGTCGAGGTCGATCCAGGATCTTGGGCGATAATGGTTGGTCCACTCGAAGCCGTAACGGCGGCTGGCGCGGCTCGCCGAGGTATCGCCGGCATCGCCGGAGAACAGAATCTCGGAATCCTGGTCGAGAATGAAGACGCTGAGCGAGGTGTCGAGATCGGGAAGGATCCTGCTGCGGACGCCGACCTCGGCACCTTTGGTGCGCACCAGCAGTGGTGACGGTGAGAGTTTCGTGCCGGGATCGCTGGGGTCTTCGGTCGTCGTCGCGCCGCGCGCGTCATTTGAGTGCATGCCGTAGCCGGCGCCGAGGAAGAACTCGGTCTTATTGAAGGGACCGAGCACCATCCGGAACTTCGGGCTGCCGATTGCGGCGCTGGTGCGGCCGCTATTGTTCGCATCGTACAGCGACGTGACATCGGCGGCGTAGTAATCGCCGCGCCAACCGGCCGTGGTCCGAAGCCAGCTGGTCCAGCGCACGGTGCTCTCCGCATAGACACCGACGCTGCCCTCGCCCACCTTGTCGCTGCGGATATTCGACAGGAAGTCGCGCTGAAACGTTCGCATCAACGCGAGCTCGATTGCGTCGTAGCGCGATTGCAGGCCGATGGTGGTCTCGATGGGCAGGCCCGCAAATGATCCGTTCAGCGTGCGCGCGACGTTGGCGCCGGCCATGAGCCGGTCATCATGCTGGTGGAACTGGTCGCCGAACGTCTGGTCGCTGAGGACATAGGTGAAATTGTTGAAGAGATCGAGCTCGCTCTTGACGACGTAGGCGTTGGCCTTCCAAGACCCCACGTCATCGCTCTGCGCAACGCGCGCCGACAGCGCGAAGCGATTGGTGTTGCCGCCGTCGCTCGGGTCCTCCGATCCGAACCGGTCGAGCAGGCCGGATGTGATCGCACGCTGCGGCACCTGGTCGGTCGAATTCCATTTGTTGACGTAGGCCATGCCGGTGATCGAGACGCCCTCGGTCGCGGTGCCCTCGCTGTAGCGCATGAGCCCGTTGAGCTTGCGCATGTCGTCGGGATTGTCCCAGGGGCCATTATATGTCCCCGCCTCGCCGGCGATCAGCAGCGAGCCGTCGCCGAGCTTCACCGAATCCATGCCAAGAAAGCGGCGATAGCCGAAGCTGCCCGCGGTCATCTGCGCCAGGCCCTTCACCGTGCGATCGATCAGGCCGATATGCACGCTGCCGACAGAAGAGAAATCACCCTCATCGGCGAAATACGGCCCCTTGCGCACGTCCATCGCGGCGACGGTTTCCGGGATTAGCCAGTTGAGATCGGCGTAACCTTGGCCGTGCGCGTGCGTGCGCATGTTGACGGGCACGTCGTCGACATAGATCGCCAGATCGGTGCCGTGATCGAGGTTATGGCCGCGGAGAAAATACTGATTGGCTTTGCCCTCGCCCGAGTGCTGGGTCACGATCAGGCCGGGCACCGCCTCCAGAAGTTCGCCTTGACGCGTGACGGGCCGTGCGCGCAGATCATCGCCCGATACGGTCGTTTCGCTTGCCATGGATGGCGACGCTGGCGGGCCGGAGGCGACGCCGCTGACGCCAGACGCCGCGACCACATTCGGACGCACAATGAGCCGCGTCGTCGAGGCCGTGGGCTTGCTGGAGCGCTGCGGCGAGCGTTTGGCCGTTTGCCGGGATGGCTCGCTACGGGTCACCTCGATCGGCGGCAATTCGCGCGGGACAGGAACAGCCTGCGCGAAGGCGCCCTCGCTTCTTGCGCATACGAGGCAGGCAACGAGCATCGACAACGCGGCCGATGCTCGCCTGCGCGCAAAATACTCAGGCCACCTCGACGGCATCGACGGGTCCGGCGCGGCCGAACGCGACGCGATAAGTAACGATGGAGACGACCCAAGCGAGCACGAACAGCGCGATCACCGCGAAGCCGAAATTGGCGAGCGAGCCGTTGAGGCTTTCGATCAGCGTCCACAGCGCGCCGTCGAGACCAAAACGCTGGCCGATCAGGCCGAGCGCCTCGACGCCACCAATGAACAGCGCGACCACCACGGAAGCGCCGGTGATGGTGAGGTTGTACCAGAGCTTGCGCATGGGATCGACGAAAGCCCAGCGATAGGCGCTCACCATCAGCGCCGAGTCGGCGGTGTCGACCAGCGCCATGCCGGCGGCGAACAGTGCGGGAAACACCAGCACGTCGGACAGCGGCGCGCCCCGCGCGGCTTCCGTCGCCGAGATGCTCAGCAAGCCGATCTCGGTCGCGGTATCGAAGCCGAGCCCGAACAGGAAGCCGAGCGGATACATGTGCCGGGATTTCGAGACCATGCGAAACATCGGCGCGAGCAGCCGTGCCAGGAAACCACGGCCGGCCAGCAGCGCCTCGATCCCTTCTGCATCATGGGTGCCCTGGGCGCGGACCGCGCGCAGCGTCCGCCACAGGCCGACGAGGATAGCGAGATTGACCACGGCGACCAGCAGCAGGAAGAGCGCAGACACCGAGGTGCCGATCGCGCCGCCGATGGTCTTGAGCAGGCTTTCGCCGCCAAGGCTCACCACGCCAAGGCTGAGCAGCAGCGTGGCAACGACCACGACCGTCGAATGGCCGAGCGCGAAAAAGAGCCCGGCGCTTCTCGGTGTATCGCCCGCATGCATCAGCTTGCGCACGACATTGTCGATGGCCGCGATGTGATCGGCATCCACCGCGTGGCGCAAGCCGAACACCCAGGCGAGCAGCGCGGTCGCCATCACCGCGGGCCGGTCGGCAAACAGCGCGAAAGCCCAGCTCCATGCGGCGATGTTGGCGAGGATAAGTCCCGCGAACAGCAACAGGGTGCCGGACTTGTCCCCCTGCCCAAACCACTTCGTCACGCGACCCGCTCCATCCAACCGCACTCCGGTATGATCTTTCTACCGAACTATCATACTCGGGGGCAAGCTTAGATGTAGCCCTCAAACGCGACACGCTGGGCCGGCGTCAGATGCAGCCCGTGCTTGGTCCGGCGATCCAGGAAGTCGGCAGGGCTTCTAGCCCACTCATTCTCGCGCAAATACAATGCCTCGCATTCATAGAAATCGCCGCCGAAATGACGTCCGAGATCGGCTGAGATGCGGGCCGGGCCCAAAAGCTCACGGGCGCGCGTCCCATAAAGGCGCGCATAGTGATGAATCAGCTTGCGCGGAAGATCGGGATAATCGCGCGCGAGACCGACGACGAAATCGTCGAAAGGACCGCCGATGTCGCCGCCGGGCAGCGGCGCGCCTGCCGTCCAAGCCGGCTGCATCTTCGGAAACCAGCCCGCCAGACGCTCGAGCGCATGCTCGGCGAGTCTGCGATAGGTCGTGATCTTGCCGCCGAAGATCGACAGCAGTGGCGACGCATCGGGCGTGCCGTGAATCTCGAAGACATAGTCGCGCGTCACTGCGGACGGATTGTCTGCGTTGTCGTCGTAGAGCGGCCGTACGCCGGAGAAGGCATGGACCACTTCGCTTGCACGCGGCGGAGCCCGGAAGTAGCGGCTCAAGACCTTGAGCAGATAGTCGATCTCGCCCTCGTCGATCGCGACGTCCTCGGCGCGGCCGTCGTAGGGAATGTCCGTTGTCCCGATCAACGCGAGATCGTCCTCATAGGGATTGACGAAGATCACGCGGCGATCCTCATTCTGGAGCAGATAGGCCTGCGGCCCGCTCCAGAATTTCGGCACCACCACGTGGCTTCCCTTGACCAACCGGACATTGTGCGAGGAGTTCAGGCCGGCAACGCCCTGTACGACGTCCTGCACCCAGGGACCTGCCGCATTGACGAGCGCACGCGCGCGGGCGATCTGCGTGCTACCGTCCTCGCTCTGCATCTCCAGGCGCCAAGTGTCCCCTTCCCGGCGCGCGCTCACCGCGCGGGTGCGCGGCAGGATTTTTGCGCCATTGTCTGCAGCATCGATCAGATTGAGGATCACGAGCCGGGCATCGTCGACCCAGCAATCCGAATATTCAAAGCCGCGACGGAATTCGGCGTGCAACGGCGCCCCCTCCGGCGCATGCGCGAGATCGAGCCCGCGGCTCGGCGGCAATTGCTTGCGGCCGCCGAGATGATCGTAGAGGAACAGACCGGTACGAACCAGCCAGGCCGGCCGTTGCTCCGGCGAGTGTGGCAGCACGAAGCGCATCGGCCAGATGATGTGCGGCGCCGATGCGAGCAGCACCTCACGCTCCATCAGGGCTTCGCGGACCAGGCGAAACTCGTAATATTCGAGATAACGCAGCCCGCCATGGACGAGCTTGCCGGAGCGGGACGAGGTGCCTTCGGCGAAATCGTCCTTCTCGCACAACAGGACCTTCAGCCCGCGCCCCGCCGCGTCTCGGGCAATACCGGCGCCATTGATGCCACCGCCGATGATGGCGATGTCGACAAGCCCGTGATCCCTGCCCGCCTCAGGCGCAGCGCCCGTCATCGCTTTCCGCTGCGCTTCTTCTCGACCCGTTGCCGTGCCGCCGCCTTGGCAGCGCGCGCCTTGCCAGGTTTTGGACCCGACTTGGCGCTGGACTTGGCGCTGGACTTGGCCTTGAGCTCGGGCTTGGGCGCCTGCAAGCCGTAAGTCGAGAATCCCTTCACCGTGTCGGCGATCTCCGCTTCGCTGAGAATATGCGGCGCCCCGAGCGCGAGCGAGAGATAATATTGCCGAGCGATAGTCTCGAGCTCGACGGCGAGCCACATCGCCTTGTCGAGATTGGCACCCACCGCGATCATGCCGTGATTGGCGAGCAGGCAGCCGTTGCGGCCGTCGAGCGCTTGCAGGGCGAGTTCGGATAGCTCGGCAGTACCGTACCGTGCATAGCCTGCGCAGCGGATGTCGTTGCCGCCGAACGCCGCCATCATGTAGTGGCAGGCGGGAATCGATTTGCGCGCGATCGCGAGGACCGTCGCGTAGGTCGAATGGGTGTGGACGACACCGCCGACATCCGGCCGCCCACGCATGATATCGAGATGAAAGCGCCATTCGGTGGACGGCTGGAGCGGTCCTTCCCAGGCACCGTGCTCGCCCTCGATCGGCATCGATGCGATCATCTCGGGCTTCATCGCGTCATAGGGCGTCGCAGACGGCGTAATTAGCATCCGGTCCTTGTAGCGGGCGGAGATGTTGCCTGACGTCCCCTGGTTCAGTCCCGAGGCGTTCATCCACCGGCATTTGGCGATGATCGCTTCGCGTAACTGTCGCTCCTCACGGGTCATGTCAAAACACCTTTCGTCTTCAGCAAGGGTTGAGCGGCGGCTCGCCGGCGAGATAGCGGCGCACCTCCTCCGCGGCCTGATTGGCGGCAATGGTGACGGTGCGCAAGGAGGCGCCGGCGATGTGCGGTGTCAGCGTGACGTTCGGCAGTTGCAGGAGCCGCCAGTCCGGCGGCACCGGCTCGACCGCAAACGTGTCGAGCATGGCGCCACCAAGGCGCCCCGAGGACAACACCTCGAAGAGCGCCTGGTAGTCAACCAGCGGGCCGCGCGCCGTATTGATCAGGAATGCGCCGGGCTTGACCCGCCCGAGCGCCGCGCGATCGATGAAGCCCGTCGTCTCGCCGGTGACCCGCGCATGCAGGCTGATGACGTCGGCGCGCGCCAGCAGGTCGGCCAGGCCGACATGCTCGACGCCGTCATTGCGGTCCTGCGCGCTGAGCTGGACGTAGGGGTCGGCGACCAGGATCTTGCAGCCGAACGCCTTGAGCAGCTTCACCACGCGGGTGCCGATCGCGCCGTAACCGACGATGCCCACCGTCATCTCGCCGAGCTCGCGACCAGTGCGGTCGGCGCGATAGAGATCGCCTCGCCATTCGCCGCCGCGCAAGGATTCGTGTCCGCTGCGGATCAGGCGCGTCTCGGCAAGAATGGCTCCGATGGTGAACTCGGCCACCGCGCTGGCATTGCGACCGGGTGTATTGACCACGACCACCCCGTGATCGCGCGTAGCCTGCATGTCGATATTGACGGGACCGCCACGCGAGACCGCAATGAACTTGAGATTCGGCAAGCGCTCCAGCATCGATCGCGAGATCGGTGCGAGGTGGGTCACGAGCAACGCTGCGTCGCCGATGAACTCGGCGACCTCGTCCGGATCGCCCATGAACTCCTTCAGCCCATCGAGCTTCGAGCCGGCATAGCCATGCTCCATCGGCTCGTCCGGCCAGGGCTGCTCCAGAAGGCGAATATCAACGCCGCTCCCGCAGGCCGCGTTGATCTTCTCGGCGAACACCGACGGCAGCATGAAGCGGTCACCGACGATGGCGATGGAGCTAGACATGACCGGCTCCAGCACGCAGCGCGGCAAGTTGCTTCCAGACCGGTCGCGACGCCAGCCTCGCCTCCAGGTAGGCCGGAAACATTTTCGCATAGCGCGCGGCCAATGCGGCATCTGGCGTTTGTCGTTCGTTCAAATGCGGTCTCACCCAATCCTCGGCACAACTGGTCATATCGGAATAAAGGCCGGTTGCGACGGCCGCAATCATCGCAGCGCCAGCCGCACCGGCTTCGCCGCGGCCACAGACGCGCACATCGCATTCAAGCACGGCCCCGAGGATAGTCCCGAGCGCGCGGCTGCGCGCTGCGCCGCCGGTGATCCGCACCTCGCCCGGCAACGCGCCCATCGCGGCATAGCAATCGCGGGCGGCGAAGGCGAGCCCCTCCATCACGGCGCGCATCAGGTCCCAATAGCCGTGACGCGACCGCAGACCGATGAGTTGGGCGCAAGCCTCATGGGCAACGAAGGGCCCGCGCTCGCCGGCATCGGAGATGAAGGGATGAAACAAGAGCTCGCCGGCCTTCGCCGTCAACACCTTCTCGTCCAGACGACGGATCAGATCGGCACGCGAACGCACGACGCCCTCGGCGGCGAGCAGATCGCGCGCGAGATCAAGCAGCCAGTCGATGTTCAGCGTTGCCGCCATGTTGGACTGCATCTGCGTATAGTGACCAGCGACCGGGAACGGCATGGTGTAGCCGGTCGCCTCCGCGTTCAGCGTGACCGCGTCGGCGCTGGTGGCAAGGCGCATGTGCATGCCGGTGGACCCGATGATGGTGCAGCCGACATCGGGTGAAGGATCGTAGAGGCCCGCGCCCAGCGCGTTGCAGACGACGTCGACATAGCCGAGCGAGACCGGCACGCCCCCGGGCAGTCCGGTCTCAATCGCGGCAGCCGCACTCAGCGGATGTGTCGTCGTGACCCCGTCGATGACCTCGGGAAACAGGGCCGCACTATCGGCGATGCCGATCAGCCGCGCTGTCTCCGCATCAAAGCGGCGCTTGCGGAAATCGCCACACGTGAAGGTCGATTCCGACGGATCGGTCGCACGCTGGCCGGTGAGCAGGAAATAGAGCCAATCCTTGCAGTGGAAGGCAGTCCTGGCCCGGGACAACGTCTCGGGCGCATGCGCTTGCAGCCAGGCGAGTTGCGGCCCCTGCTGGCAGGCGTTGAGCCCGGAGCCGGTGCGCCGATAGAGCGCGACATTGCGCTCGCTGGAGCGGATTCCCTCGACAAGGCCGGCGGCGCGGGAATCCAGCCATAGCAGCGCCGGCGCAACCGGGCGGCCATCATCATCGATCAGCCAGGTGCCATCGCCCTGCCCTGTGACCGCAATGGCCGCGAGACGCTGGGAAATATCCGGCACCGCCGCCACCAGGCCGCGCAATGCGGCGACCGTGTCGGTCCAGGTCCGCGACATGTCCTGCTCGACGCGGCCTCCGGGTGAGGTCGTGTATGTATTGGGCAGAGAGAAATCGCCGAGCTGCCGCCCGTTACGCGTGAACGCCACGGTCTTGATCAGAGACGTGCCGGCATCGATGCCGATGATCACGTCGCGCTGCGGCGAGGTCTGCATGGTCAGCTCCCCTCCGCATGGCGAATGCAGGTGCCGTCAGCGCCGAAGATGTGGAGGTGACGCGGCTCCAGCGCAAACGGAATGACGTCGCCAGGCCGCGCCGCGATCCGGTTCGGTGTCACCGCGATCAGGAGATGGCCGGCGCACTCGCCCGCGACATGCGATTGGTCGCCGAGCCACTGATTCGATACGACGCGCGCGCGGACATCGCCTGTCCCGACCGCAACTTTCTGCGGTCGGATACCAACCCGGACGTGCTTGCCCTGTTCAAGCGCGCGTTTCGCGCCCTGATCGAGCGCATCACCCGGAATCTGGAACGCGATATCGGAGCCTACCGACAGGCGGAAGCCGCCATCGGCGGGTGCAACCCCCGTCTCCAGCAGATTCATCGGCGGCTCACCGATGAAGCTGGCAACGAACAGGTTGGCCGGGCGGTTCTTCAGTTCCTTTTCGCTGGCGAATTGCTGAAGGACGCCGTCCTCCATCACCGCGATGCGATCGGCGAGCGCGCTCGCCTCGGTCTGGTCGTGGGTGACGAAGATCGCCGTCATGCCTCGCTCGGCCAGCAAGCCCTTGATCCGCCCGCGCAGCACAGCGCGGAGCTGCGGCTCGAGCTGTCCCATGGGCTCGTCGAGCAGGTAGAGGTCGGCGTCCCGCACCAAGGCACGCGCCAGCGACACACGCTGCTGCTGCCCGCCCGAGATGGTGCGCGGAAAGCTGTCCAGGATATCCTCGATCTCGACCAGTCGCGCGACCGCTTCGACCCGGCGCGATATTTCGCTGCGCGAGAGCTGCTGGGCCTTGAGCGCAAAGGCAATGTTCTCGCGCACCGTCAGCGGCGGATAGAGCGAATAGCCTTCGAAGGCCATGGCCACTTTGCGCTTCGCCGGCGGCAGCTCGTCGATCCGCCGCTGCGACAGCGCGATCGCGCCCGAGGTCACGCTCTCGAAGCCTGCGATCATCCGCAAAGTCGAGGTCTTGCCACAGCCGGACGATCCCAGCAGCGCAACGATCTCGCCCTTCTTCACTTCCATGTCGAGCGCGCGTACGGCGTGAACCGGCGGCTTGCCGCGGCTGCTGTAGACCTTGTCGACATTCCTGATTTCGAGCATGGCCATGGGTCCGCTCTCCTCACGCCGCCTGACGCCGGTGCGGCAGACCAACCCGGAGCCCGGTCGCACGATCGAACAACAGCGTCGCCTCTGGCGCGAAACGGACGAAGACGCCGTCGTCGGCACTCGCCATCGGCGAATCCGGCGGCAGTGCCGCGAGCCACTCCGAGCCGTCGGCAAAGCGCAGCAGCAGCACGGCCCTTTCGTGCATCGGTGTGACCGCGACGATGCGCGCGGGAACCGCGTCTTCACTGGCTGACCGGGTGATGACGAGATCATCGGGGCGAACGCCGAGCCAGCACTGACCGAGGTCGGCTGCCTGCTGATCCACGGGATCGAGCCTGACTCTTGTCCCGGCAATTTCGGCCGTCAGGCCCGCCTGTTCAGTGTGGGGTGTGACTTCGGCAAGATTGATGCTGGGATCACCGAACAGGCGCGCCACCGCCACGGACGCCGGCCGGGCGTAAATCTCTTCGGGGCGCGCGACCTGGACGAGACGCCCCGAGATCAACACCGCGATGCGGTCCGCAATCGCCATGGCTTCACGATAGTCCTGGGTGACGTAGAGCACCGCGGCAGAGCTGCGGCGCAACAGGCTCGGCAACTCCAGCCGCATCTCGTAGCGTAGCTTGGCGTCGACGTTGCGCAAGGGATCGTCGAGCAGCAGCACCTCCGGATTGCCGATCAGCGCACGCGCCAGCGCCGTGCGCTGCTTCTGCCCGTTCGACAATTCGCGGGGCATATGACCGAGCACATGCTCGATCTTCAACAACCGGCTGATCGACGTGACCCGCGAAGCCAACTCTCGTCCCTTGGCCTTCGCCCGCAGACCACTCGCAATGTTGTCCTGCGCGCTCATGTGCGGGAACAGCGCAAAGTTCTGAAAGGCCATGCCGATGCCGCGCTGCTCCGGCGGCGCGCCGACGATCGATCGCCCACCGACCAGGATATCTCCCTCGTCGGGCTCGAACATGCCCGCGATCATGCGCAGCAGCACGGTCTTGCCGCTGCCCGATGGCCCGAACACCGCGACGATCTCGCCGGGCTCGACCGCCAGCGACAGGTTGTCGGCGCAACGCACCGCGCCGAAAGCCTTGCCGACGGAATTGAGTTCGAGACGCGCCATGTGTCAGCCTTTCACCGCGCCGAGCGAGAGCCCCTCGACCAGATAGCGCTGCGCATAGAGCGCGAGCAGCAGCGTCGGCGTCACCGAGAGGACGATAGCGGCCGCGATCTGCCCGTACTGGATGCCGGAGGCCGTGACGAAGGCCAGCGCGCCCACGGTCACCGGCTGCTTGTCGGCGGAGGCCAGGATCAGCGCGAAGACGAAATTGTTCCAGCAGAAGATGAAGGACAGCAGACCCGCGGCCGCGATGCCGGGACCAGCGAGCGGCACCGCAATGCGCGTAAAGGCCTCGCGCCAGGAATGACCGGCAAGCCGATAGGCGTGTTCGATGTCCGGGCTGATGTCCTCGAAATAGCCACGCACGATCCAAAGAATCAGCGGAAGCGCGATGAGCTGATAGACCCAGACGATACCGAAATACGTGTCGCTGAGCCCGAGCTGCTGGTAGTAAAGTGACAGCGGCAGCAGGACGAGCAGAGGCGGCGCGAAGCGGAATGACAGCAGCGTGAACGCGATGCTTTCGCCGAGCCTGAACTTGAACCGCGCAAAGGCATAGGCCGCGGGTACGCCGAGCAGCAGGGCCAGGAGCACCGCCGCGCTCGATAGCACGAAGCTGTTCATGAGATTGCGCATGAAGGAGATCTCGAGATTGCCTGCGGTGGTGCGCAGCTGGCCCGAGATCAAGGCCTGGTAGTTGGAAAGCGTCGGCTCGAACAGGATGCGCGGTGGAATCCGCAGGATCTGCTCATTCGTCTGGAACGACATCATGAGGATCCAGACGATCGGGAACATGAAGAAGATCAGCACAAGCGCCAGCGCCACGCCCCGGAAGATGCGACCCGCGAGACTGGAATGATCCATCGCCGCCTCCTCAGCCTTACGCGTGACCGTGGGCGCGTGCGCGCAGCCGCAGCCAGTTCTTGATGAAGATATTCGACAGGATGTTGGTAATCAGCCACAGGATCATCAGCAGCGCCGCCGAGCGGCCGACATTGGTGTACTGGAAGAATTCGAGATAGGCCTGGACCTGGAACACCATCAGCCGGTCGCCGGGCCCGCCTTGCGTCATCGCATAGATGATGTCGAACTGCTGGATGGAATCGAGCAGGCGGAACAGCGAGGCCGTGATGATGTAGGGCGCGAGCATCGGCAGCGTGATGCGGAAGAACACGAAGCTTGCCGGGACGCCGTCGAGCGCCGCGGCCTCGAACGGCTGGCGCGGCAGCGAGCGCAGGCCGGCGAGCAGCAGGATCATGATGAAGGGCGTGTAGACCCAGACATCGACCAGCACGACCGTGAACAGCGCGCTCGACGGGTCCGACGCCCATTTGAAGTCGTGCACGCCGAGCAGGCTGACCAGATAGGACAGGATGCCGAAGCTCGGATTGGTCATCAGCTTCCACATCAGCGCGGCGATTGCGGGCGCGGTCATCAGCGGCAACAGAAGCACAATCGACACCGCGTTATGGAAGCGCGTCGGCCGCCGCAGGAGCAGCGCGATGCCAAGGCCGAGCAGAAGCTCGAGCACCACCGTCAAGGCGGTATAGACGAGCGAGATGCGCAGCGTATTCCAGAACGCGGGATCGGAGAGGAAGTCGATGTAGTTGTCGACCCCGATGAAGCCCCGCAAGTACGGCAGGTTCAGCCGGTAGCGCTGAAGCGAATAGACCGCGGCCGTCACGAACGGCACGAGGATGGCGATGCAGACGAGCAGAGCCGGCAGGCTCAGCAGGTAAGGCAACATGCGCCCGCGCAGCTTCATGGTGCGGCGCGGAAGCGCAGAGGTCTGAAGGAGTTGAACCATGCTCATGATGATACGGGATCACATACTCACTGCAACACCGCCGGCCCGGATCGGGTAGCGCTCCGAACCGGCGGGTTGTCGTGGCACGGAGGAATTGAGGCACCACGAAAGGTGTCAACCGAGCTGGCCTAACCTAGACCTGCCTGCTTCAGCTGACGGTTGATGCTGTCGGCGAGCTTGTCGAGGCCTTCGTCGACGCTGATCTCCTTGGCGACCATCTTCTGGAGCGAGGCCGCCCATTCGGTGGTCAGGTCGAAGAACAGCGGCTGCGCCGTGAAGTAGATCTTGGCGCCCGGGGCCGAGACGTCATGCTGCTCCAGATAGCCGGGATAGGATTTCGCGATGCGGTCGCGGAACTCTGAGTCCTTCCAGACCGAGGCGCGCACCGGGTTGACGAAGTCCATCTTGCGAGCGCCGAACAGATCGTGCTCGACGGAAGCTGCCCATTGCATGAACACCCAGGCCGCATCTTTCTGCTTGGAGAAGCTCGACATTGCGAGCGACCAGATCCAGACGTTCGGCGTCGGCGCCTTTGCGGCCGGATTGGCGGCAAACGGCGCGTAGCCGAGATTGCCCTTCTCCTTGTTGTCGCCGCCGTTCATGAAGTAGCCGAGAATGTCGGCGTCGAAGATCATGCCGGATGCGCCGGCGCCGAGGTCGGTGCCGACCTGATACCAGGTGTAGGTCGACCAGTTCTTCGGACCCGAGCCCTGGATCATCTTGACCCATTTCTCGTGGAAATCCTTCGAAGCCTTGGTGTTCATGGCGGCCTTCAGCTTGCCGCCTTCCATCACAAAGTCCTTCTGGCCGAAGTTCGAATAGGCCGAGAGGAAGCCGGGATGGATGGTCGCCCAGGATCGCGAGCCGCGCACGCCAACGCCGTAAGGCCCGCCCGCATCCTTGGTGATCTTCGCGGCCACCTCGAGCATGTCGTCGAGGTTCTTTGGCGGCTTGACGCCGACCTTGTCGAAGATGTTGCGATTGTAGGCGATGTTGTTGAGCTCGTAGCCCCAGGGGATGCACCACTGCTTGGCCTTGCCCGAGCCGAGTTCAGAGCCCGCAACGCCGTCCCACGCGGTCGATGAGCGCAGGCCGGGCAGCACATCGTCCCAAGCGAAGGCCGGATTGGTCTTGGCGGGATCCTTGATGTAGGTGTTGAGATCTTCGATCCAGCCGGCCGGACCGTAGGTCCAGGTCATGTAGGCGCCGGTCATGAAGGCGTCGTACTGATCCGACTTCGAGGACAGTGCCGCGGTCACCTTGTCGAAATAGACGTCCTCCGGGAAGATGTCGTAAGTGACGTTCATGCCCGTCAGCGTCTTGAACGCTTCGAGATCGCCGATCATGGCATCGACGTAGGGATGCTTGTTCAAGAGCAGCTTGACGGACTTGCCGCTATAGGCCTTCCAGTTGAAGTCCGCGGCCATTGCCCGCGACATCGCAGAGGCGAAGCCTGCATTGGCCGCTGCGCCGGCGATGCCGAGCTTGGCGGCTCCATCCAGTAGATCACGCCGGCTGATACGTTTGCCGGCGTAGGAATCGAACAGATTCTTCTCGCGGTCGTGCATTGCAACCTCCCATGGTGCGCGTTTACGTTCCCTTCCGACTCTTGTTCTTGGTTTTGCCGGATGTTGCCTCCGGCTTGTCGGTAGCGAGTGCCTGCGCTGTCACCTCATCGATGATGAGGCCGTGCAGGAGGCCGCTGCGTAAAACTGCGCGCAGCGCCGTGACTTTTGCCAGTCCGCCGCCGATGGCGACGATGCGGTGATTCCGCAAATCCGCCGCCTCCATCGAGGTGGCGCGCGCCGAGAGGTCGATGTCGAGCATCTCGCCATCGGCGTTGAAGAAATGGCCGAGCAGATCGGCGCAGGCGCCTTCCCGCTTCAGGTCCACGACCTCGTCCGGCCTGATCATGCCGCTCGAGACCAGAAAGCCCTCGGCGTGGATCTGGCCGATGCCGACGAACAGCAGCGAGGCCTTGCGGGCGAGAGCGAACACGTCGGCGATGCCGTACTGCTGCATCAGCACGGCGCGGTCGGCGACGGAATTGGCAAAAACGGGAACCGGCAGAAGATAGGCCTCCGCGCCAGTGCGCTCGGCGAGGCGATGGATGACGTCGAACGGATTGGCGGCGAATTTCCGCGTCAGTCCGCCAAGCAGCGACACGAATTGCACCCCGCGGGCCGGCGTCTGCGGCAATTGCTCCACCATCGCGGCGAGCGTGCGGCCATGGCCGACGCCGATGATCTTGTGCTCGCCGCGCTCGAGGATCTGTCGCAGGAAGCTGGCACCCTCCAGCGCCAGCGCCTTCAGCGGCAGGTCGCCCTCGCCGAGATCGGGCGCGACGCGGCAGAAGGAGAGCCCGTAGCGCTCGACCAGTATGTTCTCCAGCGCGACGCATTCGGCGACCGGCCCTTCCACGAAGACCCGGATCATCCCCTCGCGGCTGGCGCGCGCGATCAGCCGGTGCGCCTTGGTGCTCTGGATGTTGAGGCGGTCGGCGACCTCCGATTGAGTCAGTCCGGCGGCGAAATAGAGCCAGGCCGCGCGTGTCGCGAGCGACGCTTCGCCGTCAGTCGTCGCCAGCCTGTCCGGTTGCATCACCACGGCGAAAAAGCCCGCTTGCAAATTTCTTCACGTCTTGCAAAAAATTGCAGAGGCCGGCCGGGACGTCAATCCCCCAAACGTGCTGCAGTGCAATCGCGGCGGTGATTGTGATCTGGACCGCGATCGTCAGAGTGCCAAAGAGAGGTGAGATCCGATGACGGGTATGTTCCTCGGCATCGACGTTGGAACCAGCGGGGTGCGCGCCTGCGCCATTGATGCGCGCGGCGACATCCAGTGCATGGAAGCGGCCACCCTGCCCCCGCCGCGACAGGACGGTCATGCGATCGATCAGGATCCGGAGTTATGGTGGCACGCGAGCGTCGTTGCGATCAGCAAGCTCGGACGCAGCATCGATCTCGAAGCCGTCGAGCGCGTGTGCGTTGACGGCACGTCCGGCACGCTGCTCCTAGTCGACGCGGCCGGCCGTCCTTGCACGCCGGGGCTGATGTACAACGATGCCCGCGCGACAAAGGAAGCCCAGCACATTGCAACGGTCGCGCCGGAGGAAAGCGGCGCTCACGGCGCCAGCAGCGCATTGGCGAAACTGCTTCACCTGCTCGGCCATAGCGAAGCGAGAGGCGCGCGCTTTGCCGTGCATCAGGCCGATTGGATTGCCGGACGGTTGGCCGGAAACCACGGCGTCAGTGACGAGAACAACGTCCTTAAACTCGGCTACGATCCCGTCACGCGCAGCTGGCCGGCCTGGCTCGATCAGCTTGGCGTGCCCCACAGCCTTTTGCCGCGCGTGTTGGTGCCGGGGACACCGTTTGCCGAGATCGATCCGGCGATTGCCTCGGAGCTCGGCGTGTCGAAAACAGCGCGCATCGCGGCCGGCACCACCGATGGCGTCGCCGCTTTCATTGCGACGCGCGCAGATAGCCCCGGCGATGCCGTGACCTCGCTCGGAACGACGCTGGTCGTCAAGCTGCTCGCGACGCAGCCGATCTTCGCCGCCGATCAGGGCGTCTATTCGCACCGGCTCGGCGAGCGCTGGCTCGCCGGTGGCGCCTCCAATTCGGGCGGCGGGGCGCTGCTCGCACACTTTTCGGCCGCAGAGATGGAACGGCTGACACCGCAACTGCGGCCGGAGAAGCCAACCGGGCTCGACTACTATCCGCTGCCAAAACCCGGCGAGCGCTTCCCGATCGCCGATCCGTCACTGGCCGCACGGATCACGCCGCGCCCGGCGGAAGATCATCGCTTCTTCCAGGCGCTGCTCGAAGGCATCGCCTCGGTCGAAGCCCTCGCCTATCAGCGTCTCGCTGCGCTCGGAGCACCGCGACTGCGCCGCGTCGTCAGCATTGGCGGCGGTGCGAAGAACCCGGCATGGACCGAGATCAGGCGCCGCGCGCTCGGTGTTGCCGTCACGACGGCCGAGCAAACCGAGGCAAGCTATGGCGCTGCGCTGCTGGCCTTGCAAGGCAGCCCGTCATGAGAGCCGGCACCATCGAAATCGATGCGTTGAGCGCGATCGCCGACCGGTTCGATCACGTGCTGCTCGACCAATGGGGCACGCTTCATGAAGGCGGCACCGTCTTTCCGGCCGCGCGGAACTGCGTGGCAAGACTCAAGGCGGCAGGAAAGCGCGTTCTGGTGCTGTCGAACTCCGGCAAGCGTGCACACAGCAACGAAGAGCGGCTTGCAAGGCTCGGCCTGCCGCCGACGGCCTATGACGGCATCCTGACCTCGGGCGAAGTGACCTGGGCGGGCTTGCGGCAGCGCTCACGCGCCCCGTTCACCGATCTCGGCCGCTCCTGTTTTCTCATCACGCGCGGCGGCGATCATTCCGTCGTCGACCGTCTTGACCTTTCGATCGCGACCGAGATCGAGAAAGCCGATTTCATCCTGCTGGCCGGGCTCGATGACGACGTCGCCGAGCCCGAGCATTGGCGAGCGCGCTTCGCAGCGGCGGCAGCGCGACAGTTGCCGATGCTGTGCGCCAACCCTGATCTGACCATGTTCAGCGCAAGCGGGTTGATCCCGGCGCCGGGCGCGCTGGCGCGGTTCTACGAGAAACTTGGCGGCGCCGTGGCATTCGTCGGCAAGCCGCACCCACCGATCTTCGAGGCGGCGCTGGAGCAACTCGGCCATCCCGATCCGCAGCGCGTCCTGATGATCGGCGATTCTCTCGATCATGATGTCGCTGGCGCACGGGCCAAGGGAATGCTGACCCTGCTCCTCGGTGCCGGCGTGCACCGGGACGCGCTCGCAGGCGCGCCCGATCTGCCGGCGGCGATCCGCATGCTGGCGGGATCGCAGGAGATGACACCGAACTGGCTGATGAATCACTTGACCTGGTGAGGCCCCGCGATGCGTGCGCCTGCGCAACTCGATGAACTCCGCGATATGTCGGCCCGCGTCGGCCGCAACATCCTGCTGGTGCAGGGCGCCGGCGGCAACTCCTCGATCAAGGATGGTGACGTGCTCTGGGTGAAGGCATCCGGCACCTGGCTTGCGGATGCGGAAGCCAAGGACATCTTCGTGCCGGTGTCGCTCGGCGCAGCGCGCGCCGCGCTCATGCAAGGCGACGAAAAGGTGCCTCTTGCCCCCGACGCGAACACGACGCTGCGCGCCTCGATCGAGACCTCGCTCCACGCGCTCATGCCGCATCCGGTCGTGTTGCACGTCCATTCGGTCAACACGATCGCCTGGGCGGTGCGGTCCGACGCACGCGAGGAGCTTGCCAGGCGCCTCGACGGATTGGCATGGCGCTGGCTCGACTACCATCATCCGGGACTTCCGCTGGCAAAGGCCGTCAATGATGTTCTGGCGGAGGATGCAGTAGATATCCTGATCCTCGGCAACCACGGGCTGGTCGTCGGCGCCGAAAGCTGTGGGGCCGCGGAAGCGCTGGTGGATGAGGTGGAGAGACGGCTCGCACTCACCCCGCGCAGCGCAATACCCGCCGATGATGAGGCACTGCGCTCAATCTGCGCCGGCACGGACTATCATTCGCCGAAAGACCCGCTCTGCCACGGCGTCGCGATCGACCGCTTCAGCCGGGCCATTGCAACCAGCGGCTCGCTGTATCCGGACCATGTCGTCTTTCTCGGTCCCGGCCTGCCAGTGCTGGACCATGGCGAGGATCTGCGCATCCGGACGTCGCGAGGCCAGGCGGACCGGCATCCGCCTCCGGTTGCGCTCCTCGTTCCCGGCCTCGGCTGCATCATTCGCAAGGATGCAAGCGATGGCGCCGAGGCCATGCTGACCTGTCTCGGACTGGTGACCTGCCGTGTGCCTCTGACAGCAGAGGTCCGCTATCTCTCGGCGGAGAACGAGCATGCATTACTGAATTGGGACGCCGAGCGCTATCGCCAGCAATTGACCGCCGATCGCTGAACCGGTCAGGCGCGAATTCCGGACTCCCATCCGCCGACGAGGAGCGAGGCCGCCGCGAGATCCTCGGACGCCGCCCCGACTGACTTGAACAGCGTGATCTCGCTCTCCTCCAGACGACCGGGCCGCGCGCCACTGGTCAACTCATGCAGATCACCACAGATCCTGGCGGCGTCCCAACGTCCGGCCGCGATCGGCTGGAGCAGGTCGCCGGCTTCCGCGAGCGCGCCGCCATAGGTATCGACGAAGACGCGGCTGCGGCAGACGGCCTCGTCGTCGCTCTCGCGCATGTTGCGGGTGAATGCGCCGACGAGATCGAGATGCGTGCCTGGCCTCAACTGTCGGCCGAGGACGATGGGCTCGACCGATGTCGTCGCGCAACTGACGATATCCGCCTCGGCCAACGCCGCCGGCAGGTCGGCAACCGCCTCGGTGGTGAACCCTTGGCCAGAGATATCGCCAGCAAAGCCCTGCGCGCGCTGCGGATTGCGGCCCCAAACGAGCACGCGCTCGATCGGCCGCGCGGCACGATGCGCAGCGGGCAGGCAGGCCGCGATGCGACCCGTGCCAATGACCAGCAGAGTCTTGCTGTTCGGGCGCGAGAGATAGCGCGAGGCAAGCGCGGAAGCTGCGACGGTCCGCCGATTGGTCAGTGCCTCGCCATCGATCAGCGCACGCGGCTGACCGGTCGCGCCGTCGAATAGCGTGTAGAGCGACGACACCGCGCCCAGGCCGCAGGACGTGTTCGCAGGGAATACCGTCACGAGCTTGACCCCAAGCGCCTTCCCGCGCTCCCAGGCCGGCATGGTCAGGAGATGACCGGGCGCGTCGGAGGTTCCGACGTCGTAGCTCTGCCGAACCGGCATCGCCTCGCCGCCACGCCGAAAGGATTCGGCCAGCGCGTCGATCAGTCTGGCATAGTCGAGGCCGGCCTCGACCTCGGCGGCGGTATAGTAGCGCAGCAAGGCATCCTCTTTCATGGTTCGACGGCTTAAAGCATGATCTGGAAAAGTGTGAAGCGGTTTTCCCTCGCGACAAACGCGGAACGCGTTTGCACGCAGATCATGCTAACAACCTAAAGCGCAATGACGATTCATCCCAATCTCATCGCGCTTTAGAGCCGCGCTTCGGTCAGATGAACGAGCTGGGATCCAGCGCGATACAGAGCCTCCTGCGCGAGGCGGAAACGCGGCTCCTCGCCAGATGCGACCGGCAGCGGAAGATCTTTTTCCGTGACGTGGCCAAGCACATAGGATGCCAGCACACCGCCAAACACCGTGCCCGGCGCGATGCCCCGACCGTTGTAGCCGCTGAAGGCAATGACGTTGCGGTCGAGCTTGTGAAAGCGCGGCAGATTGTCCGAGGTCATGCCGATCATGCCGAACCAGCCGGCCTCGAACCTGATTTCGGCAAGCTGCGGAAACAATTTTCGCAGCGAACGAATGGCCCACGCTCGGTGGATGGCGGCACCCCTGCCCTCGAGCGCACCGACGCTGCCAAACACCAGCCGGCCCGCGCGGTCGAAGCGGAACGAGGAGAGCACCTGCTTGGTGTCCCAGGCGCCCTGCCGTCCCGGCAGGATCGACGCCTTCAGATTATCCGACAGGGGCTCGGTCGCGAAATTGAAGTAGGGCAGATGAACCTGCTCCTGCCGAACCTGCGACCACGGTCCCTGCGCGTAGGCATCGGTGGCCACGATCACCCAATCCGCGCGGACCGATCCTGATTTCGTTTCGATCGTCCATCGCGAGCCGTCCTTCGCAGCGAGAACGGGACTTTGGGTGAATATCTTCGCGCCCGCACCGAGCGCGACACGCGCCAGGCCGCGGACATAGGCGAGCGGCTGAATGGTGCCGGCGCGCTTGTCCAGCAGCGCGCCTGCGTAGTCGCCGCCGCCGATCTTGGCACGCGTCTCCTCGGGGTTGAGCACCTCGACGGGCGCACCGCGCCGCTGCCATTGCTCCGCGCGGGCCTTGATCTCCAAAAGGCCCTTGCTTCCCACGGCGCAGTGCAGCGTGCCCGCGCGCTCCGGCTCGCAATCGATGCCGTGCTTTTCGATGAGATCGAACACCTTCTGCGGTCCGTGACCGAGGAGATCGATCAGGCGCTCGCCAAAGGTCTGCCCCAGCGTCGCGGTGAGAATGTCAGGCATGACCCACATGCCCGCATTGACGAGACCGACATTGCGCCCCGATCCGCCGAATCCGATTTCCGAGGCTTCGAGCACGGCGACGCGCGCGCCTTGCTCGGCGAGATGAAGCGCGGATGAAATGCCGGTATATCCTCCGCCGATGACGACGACGTCGACGTCCAGCTCGCCCACGAGCGGCCTGGTCTCGGGCGCAGCCGGGGCCGTCAGCGCCCAAAGACCGTGCGATCGGGGATCATCCTGCATCAGGTCTCACACCACGTCGAACTTGACGCCCTGGGCCAGCGGGAGTGTCCGGCCATAATTGATGGTGTTCGTGGCCCGGCGCATATAGGCCTTCCATGCATCGGACCCGGACTCGCGTCCACCGCCGGTTTCTTTCTCACCGCCAAAGGCGCCGCCGATCTCCGCTCCGGACGGACCGATGTTGACGTTGGCGATCCCGCAATCGGAGCCGCGCGCCGACAGGAACGTCTCGGCTTCGCGCAGGTCGTTGGTGAAGATCGACGAGGAGAGCCCTTGCGGAACGGCATTGTGCAGTTCGAGCACGGAATTCAGATCGCTGTATTTCATCACGTAGAGGATCGGCGCGAAGGTCTCCTGCTCGACTGGCCCCGTCTGCGCAGCAATCTCGACCAGCGCGGGACGAACGTAATGCGCATCCGTGGCTCCCTCGACGGCAACTCGCTCGCCGCCGTGAATGGCGGCCCCCGCAGCCTTCGCGGCCTCGAGCGCGCCCTGCATCGCACGATAGGCCGTGCCGTCGATCAACGGACCAACCAGCGTGCCGGCTTCCAGGGGACTGTCGACGGAAACAGATGCGTAGGCCCGCTTCAGCCGCGGAACGAAGCTGTCATACACGCTCTCATGGACAAAGAGACGCCGAAGCGTCGTGCACCGCTGGCCGGCAGTTCCCATCGCAGCAAAGGCAATGCCGCGCAGCGTCAGGTCGAGGTCGGCCGTCGGCGCGACGATCGCCGCATTGTTGCCGCCGAGCTCGAGGATTGCGCGCGCGAAGCGCTTGGCGAGCCGCGGTCCCACGGCGCGGCCCATCGCGGTCGAGCCCGTAGCCGACACCAGCGGGACCTTCGCATGATCGACAAGCAGCTCGCCGAGGTCGCGGCCGCCAATCAGCAGCGCCGCAAGTCCTGCAGGCGCGCTTCCGCCTTCCGTCGCAAACCGCGTCAGCGCGCGGTCGAACAGCGCCTGCGTCGCCAGCGCCGTCAGCGGGGTTTTCTCGGACGGCTTCCACACGATGCTGTTGCCGCAGACGAGTGCCAGCGCCGCGTTCCATGCCCAGACCGCGACCGGGAAATTGAAGGCGGAGATGATGCCGGTCACGCCAAGCGGATGCCAGCTCTCCATCATCCGGTGCTCGCCGCGCTCGGTGGCGATGGTCAGGCCATAGAGCTGGCGGGACAGCCCGACGGCGAAGTCGCAGATGTCGATCATCTCCTGGACCTCGCCGAGGCCCTCGGACACGATCTTGCCGACCTCGATCGACACCAGTCGGCCCAAAGCCTGCTTGTTGGCACGCAGCTCTTCGCCAAACAGCCGGACCAGCTCGCCGCGCTTCGGTGCCGGCACGAGCCGCCAGACCTGGAAAGCCGCATGCGCCTTCGCAATCAGCGCGGCGGCATCGGCGGCGCTGACTTCCCTGACCTTCCCGACGATCCTGCCGGTGATCGGCGTCTGCACGGCGAGCGTGCCTTCCGTGAAGCTCACGCGGCTCACGCCGAGGTCGGTGAGGAGCCTGTCGACCTCAGTGGCAAGATCGGCGGTGTGAGCTTGTGTCTGAGGGGCTGATATGACGGACATGACAGGCTTTCCGAAGTCGACGTTGAATTGAATGGCGCGGCCGTTGCGTCTGGCTGTGAGCGCGCCGGCTCTTTGATCGAACTGAAGTGGCACGCTGGTCAATGGCTAATTCTCGTCAGGCCGCAGTCGGGAACCGGCCGGGACTGCCACAATAGTCATGCGAAATTAGCATGAAGTATTCGAAGTATTCTTGCCTTTTCAACGCCCGGAAACGACAATTATTCAATAGATCATTCCATTCTGGAATAAGATGCAGCCGACCCGCCGCTTCCTGCCGTCAACCGCCCTCCTCGCCGCGTTTGAAGCGGCGGCGCGCACCGGCAGCGTGACGCTGGCAGCCAAAGAGCTCAGCCTGACCCAGGGAGCCGTCAGCCGGCAGATCAAGTCGCTAGAAGAGCAGCTCGATGTCGAACTCTTCGTCCGCGCGCGCCAGACCATTCGGCTGACGCCCGCCGGCGAAGCCTATGCGCGCGAGATTCGCGACGCGCTGCGGAAGATCAGCACCGCCTCGTTTAACCTGCGGGCCAATCCGAGGGGCGGCACGCTCAATCTGGCGATCCTGCCGACGTTCGGCACGCGCTGGCTGGCGCCACGCCTTCCAAGATTTCTGGCGCAGAATCCGGGCGTCACCGTCAATCTTGCAACGCGCCTGTCCTACTTCGATTTTCGTTCCGAGCCGCTGGATGCAGCGATCCATTTCGGATCACCGAACTGGCCGGGCGCCGAGATGATCCTGCTGCGCTCGGAGGAAGTCGTTCCCGCCTGCAGTCCAGAGCTCAGGAAGCAATTCCACTTTCGCACGGCGGGCGACATCAGGAAGGCATTGCTGCTCAGCATCTCGACGCGCCCGAACGCATGGGACCAATGGTTCCTTGCGCAGGGCGTTGCAGGCGCGTCAGCCCAGACGATGTATTTCGATCAGTTTGCCACGGTTGCCCAGGCGGCGATGGTCGGCGTCGGCGTTGCGCTTCTTCCCACATTCCTGATTCAGGACGAGCTGGCAAGCGGTCGCCTCGTGCGCGCACTCAACCTGCCAATGGAGAGCTCTGAACGATACTATCTGGTGTGGCCGTCTGAACGAACGCTCCACCCGCCCCTCGTCGTCTTTCGGGATTGGCTTCTCGCTGAAACGGCGGCCGATCGGTGAGCGAGTCATGAGGGGCGCTCTGATCATCACGGAGGACCAGATCGGTGAAATCTTTGCCGCCAACCGCCGTGCCTGGACGATCACAGGCTGAGCAGCACACGAGCGGTCATCTCCAACCTTGCTCTCCAATCTCGCGCGTCACGACGCTTGCCGCCAGCCTTAACGAAAATTCATCGACGACGGCTGCGACTCACACCGATTTGTCTACCCGCGTCAAACTGTCAGATGGATAATTTGCGCGACGCCGTAGTCGACGCCGGGCAAGTTGAACGGAGGCTAACATGCAGAGAGCAGCCACAGTGCATGTCGCAGTAGTAATCCTTATTCTGGTTGCGGCGGCCGCAGCGTATGCAAAAGGCAGCGCGCACGGCGGAGGATTGGCGGCGCCAGCCAATCCGGCGGTCCCCCCGACCCTGACGTCCAACTCGCGCCTTTTGGACTATGCACCTCTGCCCGCCGAGCGGCAGGTAACACGGAGCGAGGATCCGTCTCTTGCGAGCGACCTTCGGCCCACACGCGAAGAGAGCGACCTCGACGGCAAGCTGGCGATCTGTCGAGGCTGCTGATCGCGCTGCGTCGGGGCCCATCACCGAGATACGGCCCTCCCCAAGCGACCCTTCACGGCGCCACCAGTCTCTTGCGAATGGCATAGCGAACCAGCTCAGCCGTCGACGACATTCCGAGCTTGCGCATCGCCGAGGCGCGGTGCGTCTCGACGGTCTTCACGCTCAGCTTCAGGATGGTGCTGATGGACCTGTTGGTATGTCCTTCAGCAATGAGCTGAACCACGCTCTGCTCGCGCGAGGTGAGCAGCATGGCCGACTTGTTCTGCTTGTTGAGCTGGTAGTCGTGGAGCAGCTTCTCCAGCAGCAGGCTGGTGAAGTAAGGTCGGCCGTCGAGCAGCGCCTCGATGGCGGAAATCAGGTGGTTCCTGGCGTCCGATTTGAACAGGAACCCACGGACTCCCGCCAGGATGGCCTCGGTCAGCAGCTCCTCATTCTCGTGCATCGTCAGGATCAGCACTTCCGTGCGCACATGCAGCGCCTTGAGACGACGGCTGACCTCCAGCCCGTTCATGAGCGGCATCGAATAGTCGACGATCACGATATCGGGCCGTGTCTCCAACGCCAACGCGACCGCCTGCTCGCCATTGGTGGCCTCCCCGCTGACGATCCAGTTGGAGCGGGTTTCGACGATCGCCCGCAGCCCGGAGCGCACGACTTCATGATCATCCGCAATCACGATGCGCTTCACGACGTCGTTCCCGTATGCCGGCCCGCGAGCCCATCGGGCGATCGATGGAGGCGACCGGCAGAAACATCGAGCGATCATACCGGTCGGGGTCCAGCGGGTTATCCCACAAAACCCTGAAATCCCTCGGCGATTGTACTCAAAGGCCTCATACCTCGATCAGCCCGGCCCGCACCGCGTAACGGACCAGTCCGGCCGTCGAATTCACATCGAGCTTGCGCATCGCCGCCGCCCGGTGCGCCTCCGTCGTCTTGACGCTGAGGTCCAGGATGGAGCTGATGCCTTTGTTGCTGTAGCCCTCCGCAACCAGCTTGACGACGAGCTGCTCACGCGGGGTGAGCGCCTGCCTGCTGTCCATGCCGGGGGCCACGCCGCGATCCAGTTCGTTCTGACAGCTCCTGCTACAGAACGGCTTGTGCGCCAGGAGCGCCTCGACCGCCGCCAGCAGCAGCTTGTTGGCGTCGGACTTCAGCAGGAAGGCGCGCGCACCTGCCTGGAACGCCTCCTGCGCGAGCAGGCTGGAATTGTGCACCGTGAAGATCAGCACCTCGGTCTGAAGCGGGTATTCCCTGATCCGCCGCGCGACTTCCACCCCCGTCATGCGCGGCATGGAAAAATCGACGATGGCGACGTGGGGCTGGTTGGCGATCGCAGCGGCAACAGCCTTGCTGCCGTCATTGGCTTCAGCGACCACCTCCCAATCCGCCCGCTGCTCGAGCACGGCTCGCAAGCCCGACCGCACGGCCTCGTGATCATCTGCAATGAGAAACCGCTTCATGGCAGCGCACTCCATTTTCTTGACACGGTGGCTGCCCCAGACGCCAGGCGCGAGAGATGATTTCGGCCACCACCGGTGATCAGTTTTCTTCCTTCACGATGTGCCTGCGTGGACCCTCGCCACTGTTGTGGTCTTCCTGTTGCGTTTGCTTGCGACGAAATCGCGCGGCAACACCGCCAGCAATGTGGTGCCGGAATGTCGCGCCGCCGAGTCGGACTGGAAATGCAGAGTGCCTCCAATCTGCTGCAATCTGGCCCGCATGGCCGGAATGCCGACGCCCATCACAGCCCTCGTGCCGGATCTCGTACGGTCAGCCGGAAATCCTCGCCCGTTGTCACTGACCGTCAGTTGAAAATGGCTGCCGGTCGAGGCGATGGCGATTCTCACTTCCGTCGCCTTCGCATGACGAAAGACGTTCGTGAGGGCCTCCTGGATGACCCGAAGCAACGCATGCTGCTTGTCTCGCGACAAGCGATCGATATCCGACGAAATCCTGGTCGTGACGTGCAGGGATGTCCGCGCGGAAAATCCCCGCGAATAGCGTTCAATCGTTGCTTTCAGACCGTCGACGGTCAGATTCTGCGGGTGCAGCAGATAGGCGAACGCTCGGATTTCCCGCAGCGCTTCGTCGATCGAGGCATCAATCTCGTCACATAGCCGCGCAGCTCCAGCCGGATCATTCAGGCAGCTGCGCAGACGCATCAGGCCGAGGCTCGCGGCGATCAGATACTGGCAGGTCGAATCGTGAAGATCGGACGCGATCCGCTGCTGGATACACTCCTGGAGCGACACCAGGTTGGCGTTCGGCTGCGCGTCGGCCAGTTGTTCCTCCGGACCGATTGGCAGCCATTCCCCGACGCCGGCTCGACTTGACTCGCAGATGGGAGAGCCACGTAGCTTCACGGTACGCACTCACTTTTTGAGCGACCTCGGCATCGAAGCTCAATGCCAAGCCTTCAATGTTCCCGAACGCGAGAGTCGCTCCCTGCCCCTCGACGCTACGCCGGATGATCATCTCTGGATCAGAACCCGCGCCCTCGGGCTTGCGCGATTATACACCCCCGGGCCGGGTACACTACCAAGTAGAGCCCTGTGCGGATTGAAATCCCGAATATGTGAGATCAAGCGCACGACTGTGCATTTCGTGCCAAACCGGCCGCGGGCCGACGCTCAACATCAATGCAACAGATACTAAAAGGCCTCCGAAGATGCCTCTCTCGACGTGGCGGCGGAACCTATTCCGCCACGGTCACCGAGCGCTCAGGTCTGCCGCCTAATAGTCCACCGCATCCCGCGTGATCGGACAGGTCATGCAGTGACCGCCCCCCCGGCCACGGCCGAGTTCTGCGCCGACGATGGTGATGACCTCGATCCCCTCCTTGCGCAGCAAAGTGTTGGCGTAGGTGTTGCGGTCGTAGGCGAATACGACCCCGGGCGACGCGCAGACCAGATTGGCACCGCTGTCCCACTGCGTGCGCTCGCGCATATAGGCGCTGCCGCCGGTCTCGATGACGCGCAGCTTCTTCAGGCCCAGTGCTTCCGCGATGACCTGCACGAACGGCTTGTCGTCCTTGCGCAACTCGATGCCGGTGGCGTTGTTTGCGGGCCGGTACGAGAACGCCCTGATGGTATCGACGATGTCGGGATAGATCAGCACACAGTCGCGATCGGCGAAGGTAAACACTGTATCGAGATGCATCGCTGCGCGGAGCTTGGGCATTGCGGCCACGATCACGCGCTCGGCCGCCTTCTTCTTGAATAAGGCCGCAGCAAGCTGGCTGATCGCCTGCCGCGAGGTGCGCTCGCTGAGACCGATCAGGACGTTGCCCTTGCCGATCGGCATCACGTCGCCGCCTTCCAGCGTTGCGAGGCCATGATCCTGGGTCGGGTCACCCCACCAGACGTTGACCTTGCCCGCAAAATCCGGATGGAACTTGTAGATGGCCGTGGCGAGGATCGGCTCTTCATGCCGCGCCGGCCAATAGAGCGAATTGAGGGTGACGCCGCCATAGATCCAGCAGGTCGTATCGCGCGTGTACAGCGTATTCGGCAGTGGCGGCAGCAGATACTCGGTCATGCCGGCTGCCTCGCGAATGAGCCGCAGCGTTTCGCCGCCATGGGCGTCCGGAAAATCGTAGGTGGAAACACCGCCGATCAAGGTTTCGGCCAGGTCACGCGGCTTGAGGCTTTCCAGATAGGCGCGCAGGTCATCGACGAGATCCGGCCCGACCTGGTTGGGAACGACCTGGTTGTCGAGAATCCATTTCCTGGCCTCGGGGATCGCGACGGTCTCGGTGAGCAGGTTGTGCATCTCGACCACTTCGATGCCGCGGTCGCGCATCTTCTGCACGAAATCGAAATGATCGCGCTTGGCGTTGTCGACCCAGAGCACGTCGTCAAACAGCAGCGTGTCGCAATTGGAGGGCGTCAGGCGCTGATGGGCGCGGCCCGGCGAGCAGACCATCACCTTGCGCAACTGTCCGACCTCAGAATGCACGCCGAATGCAGTGGAGGAATCCGAAGCTTGCTTTGCCATGGCAACTGCCTTGCTTAGAGGGTCTTGCCTAGATGGTGATGTAGCCGGTGGCCAGTCCGTGAATCCCGACCACAGCGCCGACCACAGCCACGATGAAGATGATCCATTCGACCGGCTTGAAGACCTTTGCCTTCTGCTCCAGTCGAGCCCAGAAGTACAAAACCGTACCGGGCGCGTAGAGAATGGCGGCCAGCAGCAGGTATTTCATCCCGGCCGCATAGATCAGGAACAGCGTGTAGACGACGGCGATGCCGGTGAAGATCATGTCGCGTCTGCGCTGGTCCGGACGCTTCTCATAGGTCTCGCCCCGACTGACCAGCAAGAGCCCATAGGCGGCGACCAGGAAAAACGGAATGAGGTTCATGACGCTCGTCAAATTGAGCATGAATGCAAAGGCGTCTCGCGACCAATAGGTGCTAATGACGAAGAGCTGGACGACCACGTTCGTCAACCACAGCGCCGCGGCCGGCACCTTGTTCGCGTTCTCCGTGCCGAACACCGCCGGCATGTCTCGCGTCCGGCCGGCGGCAGAGAGCACTTCGGCGCAGATCAGCGACCAGGCGAGATAGGCGCCCAACACGGAGATCAGGAGTCCAATACTGACGAAGACGGCGCCCCAATGCCCGACGACCGCCTCCAGCACCGTCGCCATTGACGGCTGGCGCATATCCGCGATCTCGGCGCGCGGGAGCACGGCATAGGGCAGCATGGTGACGAACACCATCAGGCTCGTCACGATCACGAAGCCGAGGATCGTTGCAGCTCCGACATGGGAACGCTCCCTGGCATAGCGCGAATAGACGCTGGCGCCCTCGATGCCGAGAAAGACGAACACCGTGACCAGCATGGTCGCGCGAATCTGCTCGAACAGGCTCTTGTCCGGCATGCCCTCGCCGCCCCAGAAATTGGCGCGGAACATGTCCGCCTTGAAGGCGAAGATCAGGATCGCGATGAAGACCAGGATCGGCACGATCTTGGCGATGGTGACGATGGTGTTGATCGCGGTCGCCTGCTGCACGCCGCGCAAGATCATGAAGTGGAACAGCCAGATGCCGATGGAAGCGACGATGATCGCGGTGACAGTGTTGCCATCGCCGAACACGGGAAAGAACGCGCCGAGCGTCGACTTGATCAGCACCCAGTAGGAGACATTGCCGATGCAGCTCCCGGACCAGTAGCCGAGTGCCGAGAGGAAGCCCGGATAGTCGCCAAATCCCGCCTTGGCATAGGCATAGACGCCGGCGTCGAGATCGGGCTTGCGTTCGGCCAGCGACTGGAAAACGCGGGCCAGCGTGTACATGCCGCCGCCGGCGATGCACCAGGCAAAGATGGCTCCGAACGGACCGGTTGCGATACCGAAGGTCCGCGGCAACGAGAAGATGCCCGAGCCGACCATCGAGCCGACCACCATCGCAGTCAGCGCAAACAGCGAAAGCTTCTGGATCGATGACGTCGTAGTCATGGAGGCCTCGCGCAGTCGGAAGCGTCCTCGCCAATCGGCTATTGTCGATGCTTGCGACCATGCGCTTTCGGACCTGCAGGGAATATCGGGTGATTACCTAGTCGCGGATCAGGATTTCCCTCCTCGCCGGCGACGACGCCGATCGCCTCGCGCGTGCCCCTTCGCGCATCAGAACATTCATCCTTTGAGCCCAGGGTTTTCTCCGATGCCGTGCGTAGCGCCCGCGGACTACCGTCGCGCCGGAGCGCACCATCAGCAGCATTCCGCCCAGCCGACAAAGCTTAAAGCTTAAGGAGGTTTCGATGTCCGATCTCGTCGCGATCGTGTACCCGACCGAGGCAAAAGCCGAGGAGGTGCGTCAGCGGCTCCTCAAATTGCAGAAGGAATACCTCATCACCATCAGCGACGCCGTGATCGCCGTCAAAACCGATACCGGCGGCATCAAGCTCAATCAGCTCGTCAACACGACGGCCGTGGGAGCGATGACCGGAAGCTTTTGGGGGCTCCTGATCGGCGTCTTGTTCCTGAACCCGATTCTCGGTGTCGCGGTCGGGGCGGCGTCGGGCGCGCTCGGCGGCGCGCTGTCCGATTTCGGCATCGACGATGCCTTCATGAAGGAACTGTCCGGTAACCTCCACACCGGCAACGCAGCCTTGTTCGTCCTGATCAAGCACATGACGGCGGACAAGGTGCTCAAGGAGATCAAGGACGCCGGCGGCGTCGTGCTGAAGACATCGCTGGACGAGAGCAAGGAAAAGATGCTGCGCGACGCGCTCGCCAGCGCAGCGGAGCGGCCGGCGGCTTGACGCCGCCTTCCGCCGCTTCAGCGACGATTGCCGAGAAGGCGCAGCAGCATCATGAACAGGTTGATGAAGTTGAGGTAGAGCGACAGCGCGGCGAGAACGGACTTCCGGCCTGCCGACGTCTCATCGTCCGCGCTGTCGTACATCGCCTTGATGCGCTGCGTGTCGTAAGCCGTGAGGCCTGCAAAGACGCCGACACCTACGATCGAGATCAGCCAGTCGAGCCCGGTCGACCTCAGGAAGAGGTTGACCAGGCTGGCGATGATGATGCCGATCAGGCCCATGAACAGGAAGGTGCCGACCCCGGACAGGTCGCGCCGCGTCGTGTATCCGAATAGGCTGAGTGCGCCGAAGGTCGCTGCGGTGACGAAGAACACGCGTGTGATCGAGGCGCTCGTGTAGATGTGGAGCAGGATCGAGAGCGATATGCCGACGAGCGCGGCATAGAGAAAGAAAAGCTGCCGTGCGGTGGAGACCGACAGCGTATTGATGCGCGATCCCAGAAAGAATACCAGCGCGAGCGGCGCCAGTATGAAGATCCACATCACCGGACTTTGCAGCCAGGCGGGATCAACCAGCTGGTAGGCCAGCCACGCCGCAACCGCAGTCACGCCGACACCCGTGGCCATGTGATTGTAGATCCGCAACATGTAGTCGCGCAGTCCGGCGTCAATCGCAATCGCGCTGCCGCCGGCCTGGCCTGAGGCCGCCAGATTCTGATCATAGTTCGACATCGCTTTCCTCCTCTCGCGCGTCGACGGGATCAGATCAGGCTATTCCGATGCGCAGGTCCCGGACATCGGCTGATCACCCGAGGAACCGAGGTAGGATTCCCCTAGTCCGGGGAGGCTCGCCTCGACCTTACGGGAGCGCAAGCTGCCGGACCGCTTGTCATCCCTTTGGCGGAGGCGCCTTACGGGTTTGTCACTGGAAGCCGTCCACGCGCGAGCTTAATGCAGCCGCATGCGCTACTTCTTTCACATCGTCGATCGATATGGCTTGTTCCCGGACCTGACCGGATGCGAGCACGCCGATCTGGATGCGGCGCTGGAGCACGCCAGGCGGCTGGCAGCCGAGCTCGCCAAGACAGGCGAGTTCTTTCGGTCGAGCTTCGTATTCGTGGCGCGGGCGGCGGCAGCCGGTTCGCCGTCGCGTTCCGACCAACAGGTTGCAGAAGCCTGAAGGCGGCGCTCCGCGCGAGGCCGGCGATGCCGATTTACGGCCATCGCCCTCTACAGAGAATCCCTGATGTGCGGGCGGGAAAACCGCCTCTAAGGTTGCAGGCTTGTCGGCCGGCCGCCATCCCGCGATTCCCCGCGGACTGTCGTATCAGGCCCATTTCCGATCGGAAGGCCATTCTCTGTCATGGCTCCTTCGTCGAACGAGGCCGCTCAAACGCTGTCACGCAGTGCGCTCACCGCGCTCGTGATCGGGTCGATGGTGGGTTCGGGCATCTTCGCATTGCCCGCATCCTTCGGTCGCGCCACGGGCGTGCTTGGGGCGATCATCGCCTGGGTCATTGCCGGTACCGGCATGCTGATGCTGGCGCTGGTGTTCCAGGCGCTCGCACGCCGCAAGCCGGAGCTCGACGCCGGCATCTATGCTTACGCCAGGGCCGGATTCGGCGATTACATCGGCTTTGCTTGCGCCGCCGGCTATTGGATTGGCTGCTGTCTTGCCGACGTCACCTGTCTCATCCTGATCAAGGCCACGCTCGGGCAGTTCTTTCCCATGTTCGGCGATGGCACGACGCCGACGGCGATCGCGGCGGCATCCGTGCTGCTGTGGGGCGTCCATGTCCTGGTGCTGCGCGGCATCAAGGGAGCGACCACCCTCAACACGATCGCAACCTACGCCAAGATCGTCCCGATCCTGGCGTTCATCACCGTGGCGATCTTTGCCGTGGACGCCGAACGGCTCTCGCAAAGCTTTTGGGGAACGGACGAGCCGGCTCTTGCGGACGTCTTCACGCAGGTCCGCGGTACAATGCTGCTCACCGTCTTCGTGTTCGTCGGGATCGAGGGCGCAAGCGTGTACTCCCGCTATGCGAGGGACCGCTCCGATATCGGGGTTGCGACCGTTTTCGGCTTCCTGATCGTCTTGAGCCTTCTCGTCCTCGTGACGCTTCTGTCCTACGGCGTGCTGCCTCGCGAGGCACTGGCGGCGCTTCCGACGCCTTCGATGGCCGGTGTGATGGAGGCGATGGTCGGGCGCTGGGGCAGCATCTTCATCAGCATCGGGCTGCTGATCTCGATCCTCGGAAACTACCTGTCATGGTCGCTGCTCGCAGCTGAAGTCCTGCATTCGGCGGCGCTGAACCGCACCATGCCCTCCTTCCTCGCAAACGTGAACGCGCATCAGGTCCCGGTGGGCGCGCTCTGGCTCACCAATTGCGTCATCCAGGCTTTCCTGCTCGTCACCTGGTTTGCGGAATATGCCTTCACGCTCGCGCTCAAGATGACCAGTGCGATGACGCTGATCCCGTATTTCTTCGTTGCGGCATATGGGCTGAAGCTGGCGTCGGTAAGCGAAACTTACCATGCCGGCGAACGCGCCCGCACCGTCGACGGGGTCCGCTCGGCCGTCGCGACGCTCTATGCCGCCGGCATGATCTATGCGGGCGGTCCCAAGTTCCTGCTGCTGTCGTCCATCCTGTACGCACCCGGAACGGTGCTATTCTTTCTCGCAAAGCGCGAGCGCAAGGAGCCGACCTTCAGGCCATTCGAAGCCGTCGCATTCGCAGCGTTGGTGGTCGCTGCGTGCGCCGGTATCTATGCGCTCACCATCGGAGCTATCTCGATCTGAACTTAGTCGCTGGTCGTACATTGGAGGCGAGCATGAACACCCGGGCCCTCTGCGGTATTCTGATCCTTGGACTTGCAGCAGCGATCGCACCTTCGTGGCCCTCTCTGGCGCAGTCCGACACCAAGAGCGTGGCCGCGCCGAAAGAAACAGGCGCAGCCGCGCCCAGCACCACCACACCCAATACGAACACCAACCCGACGAAGCACCGCTACTGGCGCCATCGCGGCGGCAAGCATCCACACTATGGCAGCCGTCGGGTTCGTACCTAGAAAAAGGGATGAGATCCCACGAATTGGTCGGTCGATGAGCGACACCCGGATCGGACAAGACAGGCTGCGCGAGGCGGTGCGGCGCGACGAAGCCGACCCCATCGGAGGCGACGGCCGGCGCAGCCTGCTCACGACTGGACTCACTCTGCTTGCCGCATGCGTCGCACTGTTCCTGGCGTGGCAATCCGTTTCGAGCCTCCTCGTCGTCTTCGCCGGCGTGCTGTTTGCGGCCTTGCTGGATGCCGCCGCGCGGGCGCTCGCTCCCGCCCTCCCGCTCAAGCGGGCCTGGCGATTGACGCTCGTGCTGCTGTTCCTCACTGCTCTGTCGGGACTTGGTCTCGTGTGGGGCGCACGCAAGCTGCCGGAGCAGACGCGCATATTGCTCAAGGTGATGGACGCCCAGCTCGACATCCTCCAGGAGCACCTGTTGTCGTACGGCGTCGATCTGCTCGGCCCGGAATGGGGCCGGGATTTCGCGCAATGGCTGTTCTCCGATCAGGGCCGGCTCCTCAGCCACGCCCAGTTCGTGCTGGGAGGCGCCTCGAGCGTACTGACCGCCACGCTCGTGATCCTGTTCCTCGGAATCCTCTTTGCATTCGATCCCACCAGCCATCGCGAAAGCCTGGTGATGCTGGTGAAGCCGTCATATCGGGCACGAACGCGCGAGGTGATGGACGAGATGGGCAACGTCATGCGGCTCTGGTTCGTCGGACAACTGATCCGCATCATCCTGATGACGCTGTGCGTCTGGGTCGCGCTTTACCTCATCGGGCTGCCCGGTCCGTTCGTGCTTGGGCTGCAGGCGGGATTGTCGAATTTCATCCCCTATCTCGGGCCGATCGTTGCCGCCATTCCGATTGCGCTCGTCGCGATGCCTCTCGGCGGCTCACTGCTGATCTGGGCCATGGTGGTCTACACCATCATCCAATCAGTCGAAGGCTATGTGATCGGCCCGCTGATCCAGCGCCACGCCGTGGAAATCCCGCCGGCCTGGACCCTGGTCGCGATCGTTCTGTTGGGCGCGCTGTTCGGCGTCATGGGCATTGCGCTGGCGATGCCGCTGGTTGCCATCGGCCGGGTCGCGATCATCCGATTCTACGTCGAGGACTACCTCGGCGATGGCCCCAGACTGACGCTCGGCAACGGCAAATCACGCGTGGGTGACCCATGAACAACACTGAGCGCGAGATGGATACGCAGCAGGCGGAGAGCGGCGACGCTCACCCAACGTATTCGAGCATGGCCCATTTCCTGTGGCAGCAGCTTCCTTATGTCGTGGCGCTGGTGCTGGCGATTGCGGGCGTCGCCTACACCAATGTCTCGCACCAGCCCCTGGTCGGCTATTGGGAGTTCCTGGCACTCGCCATCGGCGTGGTCTGCGTCATCACGAAATGGCCGGAGGTCGAGGCTAAGGAAGCCAAGTTGCGGTTGATCTGGACACAGGCGCTGCACTGGGTCGCCGTCCTGATTACGATGAACATCATCCTGGTGTCGGGCGTGCAGCAGTTGCTTCCGACACCGGCAACCGGCCTTGTTCTTCTGACTTTGCTCGCGCTCGGAACGTTCCTGGCGGGCGTCAGTCTTCTGTCGCTGCAAATTGCCTTCCTCGGCCTTGCGATGGGCTTGGCCGTTCCGGCGATATCCTGGCTGAAGCAGTCGTTCCTCTTCTTTCTGCTGGGCGCCATGCTCCTCATCGGCCTTGGTCTTACCTTCTGGCTTCGCCAGGACCGGCGGCCGGGAGCCGCGGCCGCCGACACCAAGACGCACATGGAGGCGTGACATGCGAATGACACGGATCGTTGCAGTGATCGGCGCATCGGCGCTGCTGTCCACATTCACCCTGCCCGCGTGCGCCGAGACCTTCAGGGTCGGCCGGCTCCTGTGTTTCAGCAACCCGCGCGTCGGGCTGGTGCTCGGATCGGCGCAGACGCTGCGCTGTGTATTCTATGCGCGAAACCCGGCCCGGCAGTACATCTATGAGGGGCGGATCCGCCGCGTTGGCCTTGATATCGGCGTGACGAGCGCAGGCACCCTCTCCTGGGCCGTGCTCGCGAAGAATTCGCGCATCGGCCCCGGCACCTTGCGCGGCAACTATGTGGGCGCGAGTGGTAATTTCGCTCTGGGGCCCGGCCTCGGCGCCAATGTCCTGATCGGCGGCTCACGACGCAGCGTCATGCTACAGCCGCTCTCCATCGAGCGATCGATCGGGCTCAATCTTGCAGCCGGCGTCACGAATCTGACGCTGGGGCCGAGGGGACGGCGATAGCGATCCGCCGCGCCTCTCGCGTGAGCGCAGCGCCGACATTCATGCCAATGGGAATATTCCCGCGCCACTGCTCAGGGTTTCGTCGGATGTCGGCGTTGCGGGTTCCAAGCTAGCATTCAGGCGTGTCGATCGAGCCATTGCCGATGAGGAGAATGGCATGACAGCCTATGACAGCCGAACCGAGATCGAGGGGCTCGTTCCGCCCCCGTTCTGGGTCTGCGCGCTTCTTGGCATCGTGCTGATCGCCGCCGGCCTCTTTGCTCTCGGCGACGTCGTGTTTGCAACTCTCATCAGCGTCAAGCTGATCGGCGTGATCGCGATCGCGGCCGGCGCGTTCGAGATCATGCACGCCTTCTGGACCAAAGGATGGGGCGGCTTCCTGTGGCAGGTTCTGCTTGGCGGGCTCTATCTGGGGCTCGGTTTCCTGCTGCTCGGCCAGCCTGTGTCAGGCGCTCTCATCCTGACCTACTTCCTCGGCGCGATACTGTTCGCCTCGGGCGCCATTCGCTGCGTGCTGAGTTTCGCGCATTGGCGGCAGAACGGATGGATGATGCTCATCTCCGGCGCCTTTGCAACGCTCGCAGGTCTCGTGATCCTGCTCGGATTCCCCGACATCAGCATCTGGGCCCTCGGATTCCTGCTGGGGGTCGACCTCATTTCGCACGGCCTGGCGTGGCTGCTCTACGCGCTGCAGTCCGTGCGGCGGACTGCGTGACAAGAGAGGAGAAGATGATGAACGTTCCCACTCGCCGTGCTTTCCTCGGCTTTGCCCAGAATGCCGTTGCCGCCGTAGCAATCGGCGCCATCGGCGTTCGCTTGATCGAGACCGCGGAAGCCATGCCGATCGCCCCCGATCTCGGGCAGGCCGGGACGCCATCCGATCTCGTGACGCAAGCGCAATGGGGACCTGGACCCGGCTGGGGACCTGGAACTGGCCCCGGTTGGGGACCCGGACCCGGTTGGGGGCGACCGCCGCCACCGCCGCAGCGGCGCAGGCGCCGCTGGGTCTGCTGGTGGCATCGCGGTCGTCGTCAATGCGGATGGCGGTGGCGCTAGAGCCGTCGCAAACCGACGCAGTCCTTCGGCGGCGGGTTTGTCATGACGACGATTCGGGCTCTCAACCAGACGATGGAGGACACCATGCACACGAAGAACCAATGGCTCCTTGCGGCCGTGCTGGCCGTCCTTCTCATTGTGGCCACCTGGTATTGCGTCGCTGTGTGGCAGGCGACGCCCATGCCGCTCTACGGCAACATCATCCTGGGAGTCGCCGCGATCTTCATACTGGTCTCGGGCTGCGGCCTGATCGCGCTGATGTTCTACAGCCGTCGCAAAGGCTACGACGAGCCTGCACGCAGCAACCGCACGCCACGGGAGTAAGCGAGGCCTGAGCTACTGATTTTCCAGGCCGGAGCAAGGAGCAGATGATGGACCTTGCGCAAGCCTCGGTCAGACTGCTGGCGGCAAGCCTTGTGACGATCTTCACCGGCGGGACAGCCTGGACCCAGGCTGCTCCCACTGGCCCTGCTGCGGTCGGTGTCGTGGAAGCGGCCGAGCGGCCGATCACCGAGAGCAACGAATTCATCGGGCGGATCGAGGCGATCAATCGCGTCAACGTCGTCGCACGCGTCACCGCGTTTCTGGAAAAGCGGCTGTTCGTCGAAGGCGCTGAAATCAAGACTGGGGATCAGCTCTATCATCTCGAACGCGGCCCCTTCGAAGCCGACCTCGAGGCAAAGCAGGCACAGGTAGCACAGCTCCAAGCGACGCTCGAGAATGCCAAACTGACCACCGAGCGCGCACGCACGCTGCTCGGCGGACCGGCCGGACAGCAATCGACCTATGACGCGGCGATCGCGAACCAGCGCAGCCTGGAAGCGCAGGTTCAGGCCGCGCAGGCACAGGTCGAGGCGTCCCGGATCAATCTCGACTACACCGTGATCAGCGCAGCGATCGACGGCAAGATCGGACGCACCTCGGTCACCGAAGGCAACGTCGTCAGTCCGAGTTCAGGCGTGCTGACCACCATCGTCAGCCAGGACCCGATGTACGTCACCTTCCCCGTGCCGCTTCGCCAGGGGCTGGAATTGCGCGAGCGCTATGGTCCGAAAGGCGGCCTGGAAGCCGTGGTGATCAGGTTGCGACTCCCCGACGGCCGCATGTATGGCCAATCCGGCAAGCTGAATTTCGTCGACAACACCATCGCGCAAAACACCGACACGGTCACCGTGCGCGGCGAGATCGCCAACCCCATCCTGCGGGCACCTTCGGCCGCGGGCGTGACCGTTCATGAACTCACCGACGGCGAATTCGTCACCGTCGTGCTCGAAGGCGTCGAGCCGGTCGAGGTGCTGGCAATCCCCCGCTCTGCCGTGCTCTCGGACCAGCAGGGTGATTATGTTCTCACCGTCGGTGCGGACAACAAGGCCGAGCAACACCGCATCAAGCTCGGACAATCGACGCCGACCATTGCCGCCGTGATCAGCGGGCTCACCGCCGGTGACAGGGTCATTGTCGAGGGCCTGCAGCGGGCCCGTCCCGGCCAAGTCGTCGCACCCGGTCCGGCAAGCCCGCTGATCCTGTCGAACATGAACGCCGCTACGGGCGACACCGGCACTTCCGGCAAAGCGGTGGGCACCAAGCCATGATGTCCGCGATCTTCATCGATCGTCCCCGACTGGCGATGGTGATCGCGTTCATCATCACCATCGCCGGCGCGCTCGCGCTGACGCAGATCCCGGTGGCGCAGTTTCCGGACATCGTGCCGCCGCAGGTTTCGGTCTCCGCCACCTTCCCCGGGGCATCGGCGGAGGTGGTCGAAGGTAGCGTCGCCCAGCCACTGGAGGCGCAAGTCATCGGCGTCGACCGCGCGCTCTACATGAAATCGACCAGCGCCAATGACGGCACCTACACGCTGACGGTCTCGTTCGCGCTCGGCACCAATCCAGACATTAACACCGTCAACGTCAACAACCGCGTCCAGAGCGCGCTGTCGCAATTGCCGACGGAGGTCCAGCAGCAGGGCGTGACGGTACGCAAGCGGTCCTCGGCCATCCTGCAATTCCTGGTGCTCTACAGCGCCGACGGACAGCAGGATCCACTCTTCATCACCAACTACGCCATCATCAACGTGCTTGATGCCCTCGCCAGCACGCCGGGCGTCGGCCAGACCAATCTGTTCGCCAAGATGAACTACTCGATGCGGATCTGGTTCGATACGCAGCGGCTGACCAGCCTCAATCTGACTCCGTCGGACGTCATTGCCGCGATCCGTACGCAAAGCGTTCAGGCGCCGGTCGGCCGCATCGGTGCGCGGCCGATCAGCGATGACCAGCAATTCCAGTTCAATGTGCAAACCCTTGGCCGGCTCGCCACCACCGATCAATTCGCCAACATCGTGCTGCGCGCGAATCCGGACGGCTCCTCGCTGTTGGTGAAGGACGTTGCGCGGGTCGAGATGGGCGCGCAAAACCTCGACAGCGAAGCGCGGATCGATGGACGCTCTGCCGTGCCGATCGCGATCTATCTTGCACCGGGCGCCAACGCCGTGACGACCGCGAAGGCAGTCGCGGCCACGATGCAACGCCTGTCCAAGCGTTTCCCGACCGGGCTCAGCTACCTCGTGCAATACGATTCCACGGGCTTCGTGTGGGATACGATCACCGAAGTCCTGCGGACGCTTGCCGAGGCCTTCGTCCTGGTCGTGATCGTGGTGTACCTCTTCCTTGGCAATCTCCGCGCCACCGTGATCCCGGCCGTGGCAGTTCCCGTGAGCCTGATCGGCACTTTCGCCGTGCTGCTGGTGGTCGGCTATTCGGCCAATACGGTGTCGCTGCTCGCAATGGTGCTCGCCATCGGCATCGTGGTGGACGACGCGATCGTGGTGGTCGAGAACGTGGAACGCGTCATGGAGGAGGAGCCGGATCTGTCCCCGGTCGAGGCCAGCAAGAAGGCCATGACGCAGATCACTGCACCGATCATCGCGATCACGCTGGTGCTGCTCTCCGTGTTCGTACCAATCGCGTTCATTCCGGGCATTTCCGGCACGCTGTTTCGCCAGTTCGCGGTCACGATCAGCGCAGCGATGATCATCTCGGCATTGAACGCGCTGACACTGTCGCCGGCGCTCTGCGCGCTGTTCCTGCGCCACACCGGACCTAGGGGCGGCATCATCGGGCGCGTGCTTGGCGGCATCGACTGGCTGCGCGAGTGCTACAGCAGCGGCGTTCGCCGGCTGTTGCGCATGGCGACCCTCTCCCTCCTGCTGGCTGTCGTGTTCGCGAGTGCGATCTTCGGCATGTCGCTGATCACGCCGACGGGCTTCCTCCCCGAGGAAGACCAGGGCGCCTTCTTCACATCGGTGCAACTCCCCGACGGCGCGTCGGTCGCACGCACCAGCGAGGTCACCCAAAAGATCGAAGACATCCTGAAGAAAATGCCGGCAGTCGATCACGTGCTCGCCGTCATCGGCTTCTCACTGCTCGACGGGGCATCCGAGCCGAACAGCGCGCTGGTCGTGACCCGACTCAAGCCTTTTGCCGATCGCAAGGCTGCGGCCGATTCTGCACAGGCGTTAATCGCGCAAACCTTCGCAGCCGGTGCGCAGATCCCGCAGGCAAACGTGCTGCCCTTCAACATGCCGCCGATCATCGGCCTCTCCACCTCCGGCGGGTTCGAATACCAGCTCGAGGCGCTGGAAGGACAGAGCCCTGCGGCCATCTCCAGCGTCACCAGCGCATTGATCAGCGCCGCCAACGCCGATCCAAGGCTGGCGCGCGTCTTCTCGACGTTCACGGCGACCAATCCTTCGATCTTTCTCGACATCGACCGCCGCAAGGCGCAGGCGCTCGGCGTTACCGTCAGCGACATCTTCACCGCCTTGCAGGCGACGCTCGGCGGTATCTACGTCAACAACTTCAACCTGTACGGCCGCACCTGGCAGGTCAACGTCCAGGGCGAGGCGTTCGATCGCGCCGATATCTCCGACATCTGGCGGATCTACTTGCGCAACGACACTGGCCAGATGGTGCCGATACGCTCGCTAGCCGGCATCAAGATCGTGACCGGACCGCAGGTGATCACCCGCTACAACAACTATCGCTCGGTGACGGTGAACGGCAGCCCGGCGCCAGGCATCTCGTCCGGCACCGCGATTGCAACCATGGCGGAGATCTCGAACACCGTGCTGCCGACGGGCTACAGCTTCGAATGGACCGGCACCGCCTATCAGGAGCAGCAAGCCGCCGGCCAGACCGGCATCGTGCTGATGCTCGCGGTATTGTTCGCCTATCTGTTCCTGGTCGCGCTCTACGAAAGCACCGTGATCCCGATCCCGGTGCTGCTCTCGGTCGTCGTCGGTGTGCTCGGCTCCTATGTCGGGATCAAGGTCGCCGGCCTCAATCTCGATCTCTATGGCCAGATCGGCCTCGTGGTCTTGATCGCGCTCGCTGCCAAGAACGGCATCCTGATCGTGGAGTTCGCAAAGGAGCGGCGCGAGGCGGGCGTGGCGCTCCACGATGCGGCGATCCAGGGGGCACATATGCGCTTCCGCGCGGTCATGATGACGTCGGTTGCGTTCATCCTCGGTCTCCTGCCGCTCGTCATCGCAACCGGTGCCGCCGAGCTCAGCCGCCGTGCCGTCGGCACGGCCGTTTTCGCCGGCATGCTCGCCGCCAGCTCGATCGGGATCTTCATGGTGCCGATGCTCTACGTGACGTTCCAGCGCCTGCGCGAGCGGGCGAAGGCGAAACCCGGTTCAAACCCCCACCTGACACCGCCTGTCGATGAAACGGTCTAGACCATGACGCGCAATCGAAAACGCTGGCTGATCGCCCTCCTTGTCGTGGCCTTAGGCGTGGGCGGCTACCTCGCCTGGCAGAGGCTGGGCAGTGACAGCCTTCCGCTCGGCTTTGCCAGCGGCAACGGCCGCATCGAGGCCGTCGAAATCGACATTGCGACCAAGACGCCGGGCCGGATCAAGGACATCCTGGTGAGAGAGGGCGATTTGGTCTCTGCCGGACAGGCGCTGGCGCAAATGGATACCGTGCAACTCGAGGCGCTATACCGTCAGGCGCAGGCGCAACTGCGCCGCGCCACGATCGGAATCGACACGGCCAAGAGTTTCGTGACCCAGCGCGAGGCCGAGAAGAAGACGGCGACCGCCGTGATCAGCCAGCGCAGCGCGGAGTTCGATGCGGCCGATCGAAAGCTGCAACGCTCGGAGCAATTGATCAGGACCAATGCCGTGTCGCAGCAGGTGCTCGACGACGACCGGGCGGCTGCCAACGGCGCGCGCGCAGCCGTGGCCGCATCGGAGGCCCAGCTCGCCGGCTCGGAAGCTGCGATCAGTGCCGCTGAAGCACAAGTCGTCGATGCCGAGGCTGCCGTAGAGGCGGCGAAGGCGGCCATCGAGAGCATCAAGGCCGACCTCAACGACTCGACGCTGCGCGCGCCGCGCGATGGACGCGTCCAGTTCCGCGTGGCTCAGCCCGGCGAAGTGCTCTCCGCCGGCGGACGCGTGCTCAACCTCGTCGACCTCGGCGACGTCTACATGACCTTCTTTCTGCCGACCGCGCAGGCAGGCCGCGTCGCGATCGGCTCGGAGGTCCGCCTCGTGCTCGACGCCGCGCCGCAATGGGTGATTCCCGCCAAGGCGACGTTCGTCGCCAGCGTTGCCCAGTTCACGCCGAAGACGGTCGAGACCGAGGAGGAGCGCCAGAAGCTGATGTTCCGCGTCCGCGCGCATATCTCCCCCGACCTGCTGCGGAGAAACATCGAGCAGGTCAAGACCGGCCTGCCCGGCCGGGCCTTCGTCCGGCTCGACCAGAACGCCGCGTGGCCGGCGCAACTGACGGAACATCTGGTCAAATGAGCGACGCGTCGAATGGCGATCAGTCAGCGGTGCCGGTCATACGCCTGGAGGCGGTCGCGCTGTCCTATGACAGGACTCGCGCACTTGACGGCATCACGCTCGACATTCCCGCAGGCCGCATGGTTGGATTGATCGGACCTGACGGGGTCGGAAAATCCAGCCTGCTTTCGCTGATCGCCGGGGCTCGCGCGATCCAGGGAGGCGGCGTCCACGTGCTCGGCGGCGACATGGCCGACGCTGCGCATCGCCGACGGACCTGCCCGCAGATCGCCTATATGCCGCAGGGCCTGGGCAAGAATCTCTACCCGACTCTGTCCGTCTTCGAGAATGTCGATTTCTTCGGCCGCCTGTTCGGACACGACCGGCGCGAGCGGGAGGAACGCATACAGCAGCTCCTCAAGGACACTGACCTTGCTGCCTTTGCCGACCGACCCGCCGGTAAGCTGTCCGGCGGCATGAAGCAGAAGCTCGGCCTCTGCTGCGCGCTGATCCACGATCCCGACCTGCTGATCCTCGACGAGCCGACCACTGGCGTCGACCCGCTCTCGCGCCGGCAGTTCTGGGAGTTGATCGAGACGATCCGGAAGGATCGTCCCGGCATGAGCGTCATCGTCGCGACCGCCTATATGGAGGAAGCCGCGCGCTTCGACTGGCTCGTTGCAATGAACGACGGCCGGGTACTGGCCACCGGCACGCCGGCTGCACTGCTGCAGCAGACCGGCGCCGACAATCTCGACGCCGCCTTCATCGCCCTGCTCCCCGAGGCGCAGCGACGGGGTTACAAAGAGGTGGTGATCCCGCCGCGCGCGGGCGACCATGACGGCGACATCGCGATCGAGGCCGAGCAACTGACCGTTCGGTTCGGCGATTTCACGGCCGTCGATCATGTGAGCTTCCGCATCGCTCGCGGCGAGATCTTCGGCTTCCTCGGCTCGAACGGCTGCGGCAAGACCACGACGATGAAGGTGTTGACCGGGCTGCTGCCGGCGAGCGAAGGCGAAGCCAGGCTGTTCGGGCATGAGGTCGATCCCAACGACATGGATGTCCGGCGGCGCGTCGGCTACATGTCGCAGGCCTTTTCGCTCTATTCCGAGCTGACGATCCGCCAGAACCTGGAACTGCACGCACGCCTGTTCCGCCTCGCGCCAGAGACCATCGAAGACCGCGTCCGCCAGATGGTCGAAGACTTCGACCTCACCGACGTCATCGACGCGCTGCCCGATGCGCTGCCGCTCGGTGTGCGCCAGCGCCTGTCGCTGGCGGTCGCCATGATCCACGCACCCGACGTCCTGATCCTGGACGAGCCGACGTCAGGTGTCGATCCGGTCGCGCGCGATGGCTTCTGGCAGATCCTGTCCGACCTGTCGCGGCGCGACAACGTCACGATCTTCGTGTCCACCCATTTCATGAACGAGGCCGAGCGCTGCGACCGCATCTCGCTGATGCATGCCGGCGAGGTGATGATCAGCGACACGCCGGCAGGGATCGCGGAGCGGCGCGGCGGCGGCAACCTGGAGGAAGCCTTCGTCGCCTATCTGAAGGACGCGATCGCCGCAACGGACGCAAGCGAGACGCGCACCACGCCGCATGTCGCGACCGAACCCGTGGTCACCAGGGCGCACGGCGCCATGCACAATGCCCTGAGCTTCTTCGATCCGCGACGCATGTTTGCCTACACGCAGCGGGAGGCACTCGAGCTCAGGCGCGACCCGATCCGAGCGACGCTGGCGATCCTCGGCAGCCTGATCCTGATGTTCGTGATGGGTTATGGCATCAACATGGACGTCGAGAACCTCTCCTTCGCCGTCATGGACCGCGACGATACCACGATCAGCCGCGACTACGTCCTTCAGATCGCGGGGTCCCGCTATTTCACGGAGCTCGCACCGATCACCGACTATGACGATCTCGACCGCCGCATGCGCAACGGCGAGTTGAGCCTGGCCATCGAAATTCCGCCTGGCTTCGGTCGCGATGTGGCGCGCGGCAGCGACGTCCAGATCGGCGCCTGGGTCGACGGCGCGATGCCATCGCGCGCGGAGACAGTGCGGAGTTATGTGCAGGCGATGCACGCGACGTGGCTCGCGCAACGGGCCCGGCAACTCCTGGGCAATGCCGCGACCACCGGTGACTACCAGCTCGAGGTACGTTTCCTCTACAACCCCGACATCAGAAGCATCGTCGCGATGGCGCCCGCCGTGATCCCGATCCTGCTCCTGATCATCCCGGCGATCCTGGCGACGCTGAGCGTCGTGAGGGAGAAGGAGCTGGGATCGATCATCAACTTCTACGTCACGCCGGTGACCCGGATCGAGTTCCTGCTCGGCAAGCAGCTGCCCTATGTCGCGCTCGCCATGCTGAACTTCTTCCTCCTGACCGCTTTCGCCGTGTTCGCATTCGGCGTTCCCTTCAGGGGCAGCTTCGTTGCCTTCACGGCAGCCGCCCTCCTCTACGTCGTCATCACGACCGCGATGGGGCTCGTGATCTCCTCGTTCATGACGAGCCAGATTGCTGCGATCTTCGCGACCGCGCTGCTCACCATGATTCCGGCCACGCAATATTCGGGTCTGGTCGATCCGGTATCATCGCTCCAGGGTGCGGGCGCGATCATCGGACGGATCTACCCGACGGCCCATTTCGTCACCATCACGCGCGGCACCTTCTCCAAGGGGCTCGACTTCAGCGATCTTTCGGGACCGTTCCTGGCGCTCGTCATCACCATCCCCGTGCTGCTCGGGCTCGGCGTGCTGCTCCTGAAGAAACAGGCGAACTAACCATGCGCGCAGGCAATATCATCCAGCTCGGCGTCAAGGAACTGCGCGGCCTGTTGCGCGATCCGATGATGCTGGGGCTGATCGTCTATGCCTTCACGGTCTCGATCTATACCTCGTCCAGGGCGCAGCCGGAGACGCTGAACCAGGCGGCGCTGGCCATCGTCGACGAGGACAGGTCGCCCGCCGCCACGCGCATCATCACCGCATTCAGGCCGCCCTATTTCACGGTCCCGCGGCTGATCCCACAATCGGAGATGATGTCCCGCATGGACGCCGGGCTCGACACCTTCGCGCTCAACATTCCGCCCAACTTCCAGCGTGACCTGCTGGCGCAGCGATCGCCCGCCATCCAGCTCAATGTCGATGCGACGCGCATGTCGCAGGCTTTCACGGGAAGCGGCTACATCCAATCCATCGTCAGCGACGAGGTCAGCGAGTTCCTGTCCCGCTACCGTTCGGCCGCACCGCTGCCGATTGATCTGGCGCTGCGCGCGCGTTTCAATCCAGAGCTCAACAAGGGCTGGTTCGGCGCGATCAACAACGTCATCTCCTCGGTCACGATGCTCTCGATCATCCTGACCGGCGCGGCGCTGATCCGCGAGCGCGAGCATGGCACCATAGAGCATCTCCTGGTGATGCCGGTGACGCCGTTCGAGGTGATGGCGAGCAAGATCTGGTCGATGGGGCTCGTCGTTCTCGTCGCCGCCAGCGTCGCGATCATCTTCATCGTTCAGGGATTGCTCGCGGTTCGGATCGGCGGCTCGGTCCCGCTGTTCCTGTTCGGTACGGCGCTCTACCTCTTCGCCACCACCTGCATGGGCATCTTCCTCGCCACCTCTGCCGGCACCATGCCGCAATTCGGTCTGCTGCTGATGCTGGTGCTGATGCCGCTTCAGATGCTGTCGGGCGCGACGACGCCGCGCGAGAGCATGCCCCAGATCATTCAGGACATCATGCTCGCCGCACCGAACACCCATTTCGTCATCCTCGCGCAGGCTGTCCTGTTCCGTGGCGCGGGACTGACGGTCGTCTGGCCGCAATTTGCGGCCTTGCTGACGATCGGCGGGATCCTGTTCTTCGTGTCTCTTCGCCGCTTCCGGCAATTCCTGCGCTGAACGACCTAGCCGAGGCCGCCGTCGACCTGGAAGCACTGACGCGTGATGCGTTTGCTGTCATCGGACGCCAGAAACAGCGCCATCCGCGCGATATCCTCCGGCGTTACCGCGTCCGGAATGGCCTGCCGCGTGCGAAGTTCGGCGATCTTTTGCTCGTCGGGATACCAGAGCCGACGCTGACGTTCCGTGATCACCATACCCGGCGCGATCGCATTGACGCGGATGCGGTCGGGGCCCACCAGCCGGGCGAGCGCGTTGGTGAAGCCGACGATCGCCGCTTTGGCCGCGGCGTAAACCGGCAGCGCCGGCGCGCCGCGTATCCATGCCACCGATGACATGTTGATGATCGAACCGCCACCGCGTGCCTGCATCTGCGGCACGATCCCCTGCGCGGCGAAGAAGACGTGTTTGAAGTTGACGCCGATTGTCCAGTCAAATTCTGCCGGCGTCACCTCGGACACTACCTGGCGCTGGTCGTTGGCGGCGTTGTTGACCAGCACCGCGGCATCGCCAAGCGTGCCGTGGACCTCTGCCATCGCCTCGCGCAGGGCCCCGATGTCGAGCAAGTCGCACGGCACGAAGAGGGGCGCTGAGCCGCCTGCGTCCGTCACCTCCCGCACCAAGGTCTCACCGGCATCGGTGTCGATGTCGAGGAAGGCGACGCGGGCCTGTTGGGCCGCGAACGCGCGCACGAAGGCCGCGCCGATACCGCTGGCGCCGCCGGTAATCAACACCACCTGGCCCGCAAGGCCCGGATAACTCGTCTCAGTCATGCGATCAGCCGCTCCGTCTCGGGGTCGAACAGGCAGATGCGGCGCGTGTCGAGCGCGAAGGCGGCGCGCTCGCCCGGCACCGGCCGGATGTCGGGCGCAATCCGCGCCAATGCGGACTCGCCGCCAAGCCGTAGCAATACGATGGTCTCCGCACCAGTCGGCTCGACCATCTCGACAGGCGCATTGACGACGACGGGCGCGCCGGCGCCGTTGGAGAAACTGCGGCTTCCCTCGGCGATGCATTCCGGCCGGATCCCGACCACGATCTCGCGGCCGACGAAGGAGGCTGCTGCGTCATATCCTTGCAGGCGCAGGCGGGCCTCGTCCGGCCGACCCGCGCCGATGACGACCACCGGCCCGCCATCTTCGGTTTCCAGCCGCGCCCTCATGGTATTCATCGGCGGCGAGCCCATGAAGCGCGCCACGAACAAATTGGCCGGATAGCGGTACACGGTGTCGGGATCGGCGAACTGCTGCACCTCGCCCTGATGCATGACGGCGATCCGCGTCGCCATCGTCATCGCCTCGATCTGGTCGTGGGTGACGTAGACGATGGTGGCGCCGATGCGCTGATGCAGCCGCTTGATCTCCATCCGCATTTCGACGCGCAGCTTGGCATCGAGATTGGAGAGCGGCTCGTCGAACAGGAACAGCAGGGGATCGCGCACCAGCGCGCGGCCCATCGCCACGCGCTGGCGCTGGCCGCCGGACAATTGCGCCGGCTTGCGTCCGAGCAGCGGCTCGATCTGCAAGAGGCGCGCGACATTCGATAGCGCCTTCTCCTGCTCCGCCTTCGGCACATGACGGCATTCCATGCCGAACGTGATATTCTGCCTCACCGTCATCGACGGATAGAGCGCGTAGGACTGGAACACCATGGCGATGTCGCGATCCTTCGGCGGGACATCATTGACGACTCGTCCACCGATCTCGATTGTTCCGTCGTTGGCGCGATCGAGCCCGGCGACGATGTTGAGCAGCGTGGACTTGCCGCAGCCGGAGGGCCCGACCAGCACCGTGAACTCACCGCTCTCGATGTCGAGATCGATCCCCTTCAGCACCTCGAGATTGGCGTAACGCTTCGACAGGGAGCGAATGCTCAATGCTGCCATGACAACCCCATCATTTCACTGCTCCGGCGGTAAGGCCGCGCACGAAGTACCGACCGCCGAGGAGATAGATCAACAAGGTGGGCAGCGCTGCGATGATCACGGCAGCGCTCTGCACGCCATGCTTCGGGATATCCGCGATAGCGGCGGATAGCGCGATGAGAGCGGCCGTAACTGGCTGCTGTTGGCCGGTCGTGAATGTCACGCCATAGAGGAACTCGTTCCAGATGTGCGTGAACTGCCAGATCACGGTGACGATCAGGATGGGCGACGACAGCGGCAGAATGATGCGCCAGAAAATACGAAAGAACCCGGCGCCATCGATACGCGCGGCCCTGATCAGCTCATGTGGGATGGCGACATAGTAGTTCCGGCAGAACAGCGTGGTGAAGGAGAGCCCCTGGATCGTATGAATCAGCACGAGGCCCGTCAACGTGTTGATGAGCCCGATGTCCCGCAGCACGATAGTCCAGGGAAGCAAGCGCATCTGCTGCGGAAGGAAGAGACCAAGGGTCACGATGCCGTAGATCCAGCTATCGCCGCGAAAACGCCAGAGCGATACGGCGTAACCGGCAATCGCACCGAGTATGGTGGAGAAGATCGTCGCAGGAATCGTGACGAGCGCGGAGTTCAGCATGTACGGCCGGATGCCGGCGCAGGTCTCGGCGACGCAGAAACCGCTCCAGGCAGCAGCGTAGTTGCTCCAGGCCCAGTGTTTTGGCCAACCGATCATCGAGGCCTGCGCGATCTCCTCGTTCGTTCGGAGCGAGTTCAGCACGACAACAACCAGTGGCGCGAGCCAGGCTGCCGCGATCAATGAAACAAGCAGATAGATCAGGATCCGGTTCGGCGCGAAGGCGTGATCACGCATGGATCACCCGCCGTCGCTGGTAATAGCGCCATGCGGCATACGGCAGCAGCACCGCAAGGAGAATCAGCAGCATCAGCACCGCCGCCGCCGCACCCCGGCCGAGTTGGCTGCGCTGGAACATGAGGTCGTAGACCACAAGGGCCGGCAGCTGGGTCGCGATCCCGGGCCCGCCGTTGGTGAGCGCGCGGACGAGGTCAAAAGCCGAAATCGCGAACTGCAGCTGGACCACGATGACGGTGATGGTGATCGGCCACAGCGTCGGCAAAATGACGCGCCGGTAGGTTCGGAACGGACCGGCACCGTCGATCTGCGCAGCCTTGATGATGTCGGCGTCGACCGACCGAAGGCCGGCAAGAAAGAGTGCCATGGCGAATCCCGAGGATTGCCAGATCGCCGCGATGACAATCGTCCAGATGGCCATGTCGCGGTCGACCAGCCAGTCGAACCGGAAGGATGTCCAGCCGAGGTCATGGACGAGCTTCTCGATTCCGATGCCGGGATTGAGCAGCCAGCTCCAGACCGTGCCGGTGACGACGAACGACACCGCGAGGGGATACAGGAAGATAGATCGCAGCACGTTCTCGCCGCGAATGCGCTGGTCGAGCAGGATCGCGAGTATGAGCCCGGTCACCAGACTTAGCAGCACGAACGCGCTGCCAAACAGCAGCAGATTGTCGAAGGCGATCTGCCAGTTCCGTGACGCCAAGACCGCCGTGTAGTTGCGCAAGCCCACCCACCCCGAGACCGGAACAAGCGTGGATGGCGTGAACGAAATCCAGATCGTCCAGATCGAAAACGAAATGAGGTGCGCTGCAGACAAGAGCAGCGGCACCCAGATCATCAGATATTCGGGCAGCCGGCGCACCATTTCAGAGGTCGCCGGCCGGCCCGGTCGCGCTGCTGTCGAGACGGCGTCGGTCAACGTGAGCTCTCGACGGCGTCGGCGAGGCGGGTGACCGCCTGTTCCGGCGTAATCGTCTTGTTCTTCACGTACTCTGTGATCACGTCGATCATCGCTGCGGTCAGCCCGTTTTCCTGCGCCATGTTGTGCGCGAGGCTCAGGACGGCCTGATTGTTGGCGACAGCATCTTTCAGAGCTGCAGCGGTTCGCCGTTGACCGTCGGACCAGCCGGCACCGGAGAGGTCGACATCGGTGCGCACGGGGATCGATCCTGTGATCTGCGAATACATGGTCTGGATCGCCGGATCCATGACGAGCTGGGCCATCAGCGTCTGACCGGCCTGCAGATCGGCCTCCTTGCGTTGCCAGAATATGAAGGCATCGGCATTCAACAGGAACACCGGCTTGCTGTTGTCGCTGGGGCCCGGCACGATGATGAAGTCCTCGAACTTGAAACCGGCGTTGCGCAACACGCCCTGCGCCCACCCGCCCTGGATCATCATGCCCATGTCGCCGTCGACGAAACGCTTCAGGTTGGTGGCAAACGGTTGGGCGCCGACATTGGGATCCATCCAGTCGGCGATCTTGCGCGTCTGCGCGAACGCAGCCTTTATGTCGGGCCCCTCCAGGGCCTTCTTGTCGAGATTCATGATGGCTGCGCGGTATGAAGTCGGACTGATGCCGGCGAAAGAGGCCTCGAATTTCTGCCCATCGTCGGGGCGTGTGCCGCCGTTGGCGATGGGATATGTGACACCGCCCGCCTTCATCTTCTCGGCGAGATCGTTGAACTCGGCCCAGGTGACGGGGGCCTTGTCGGCCTTGGCTTTGTCCAACGCACGTTTGGAGAGAAACAGCATGTTGGTGCTGTAGATCTGCAACGGCAGTGCGATCCACTTGCCCGCCGGCTTGTGCAATTTTGCAAGATCTGGTGCGACAACCTTTTCGTAGCCAGCAGCAGCGACGATGGCATCGAGATCGACTGTCGGGGCGATCTTCGACCAGGCCGCGATCTCGGGGCCCTTGAGCTGCGAACAGGCCGGCGGATCGCCGGCGATGATCTGGGTGCGGAGCTTATTCATCATCTCGGTGGTGAACCCGGGAACAGGCGAGTGCTGCCAGACCCCGCCTTTCTCCTCGAATTTCTTGCCGAGCGCCGTGATGGCCGCCCCATCGCTACCGGCGGACCATTGCGAGATCGCTGTCAGGCGCGGCTTGACCGCGCCTTGCGCACGAGCAAACGCCGGCAGGGCCAGCGCGGCAGCGGATCCAGCGAGCAGACGACGCCTTGTTGTTGTAATCGGCATAGCAAGTTCCTCCCGGGTGCGAACTTTTTTTGGCACGAGTGAGCCGTGGCTCAAGACATTTCAGGCAGCCTCCGTCGATGCGGCCGGCATGCCGCCGCGGCACGCGAGACAACAGGCGGCAAAGGCGAGCGCGGCATTCGGATCGCTTCCGTTCGAAGGCGGCACGAAAGCGAGTGACACCTCGGCGAGCTTGCGGCCGCCGAGCAGGCTGGTATCGATCCCGTCGATCACGGCCTTGCGATCGTCCTCGCTAAGAAGGGACGGCCAGCCACTGATGACGACGCCAGGACTGGGCTTCACGTTCAGCGTATTGCCGATCGCAAGGCCGAGCCGGAACAGCCGGCGGCGCAACTCCTGGCGCACGCGCGCGGGAAACGGGATTGCATTCATCCAGAGGTCGCCGAGTTGCAGCAAGTCGGATTCGCTGACACCAAGAAGCTCGGCCAGCGCAGGCAGCGAGGTATAGGCCTCGACACATCCATGATGGCCGCAACGACAGCGCGGACCGCCTTCGCCGAACACCATGTGGCCGAGCTCAACCGGCCGCGAGGCATTTGCCTCGATCGCGTCGTCCACCCACGCGCCTGCGACACCCTGGCCGACGAACACGAACAGATGGGCGCCTGTAAGCGGATAATCTTCGGTGCGGCAGCGATGAAACATCGCATGCGCCACGACCGAGTTCGTGAACTCGACAGTTGCGTCCGCGAACGTCTCGCTGAACATGTCGCGAACCATGGCGACGTCACAGGGAATGATCGGATTGTGCAACTCACTCAACCGGCCGAGCCCCGGAACCGAAACGCCGATCTGCGCGAGGCCGTCTCCTCGCCGCCGCGTCCAGTTCCGAAGCAGGTGCAGTGCGTCGCGAAAGACCCCGCCGACGGTGTCGGCGGTCAGCGCCTTCGGCAATGGCAGACGCTCGACGTAGCTGAGCTCGCCCGAAAGCGTGCCGACGCCGACGCTCAGCCGCTGTGTGGTCAGCTCGAAAGCCGCCAGCGCCACGGACCTGTCGAGCGACACCAGGCCGGTCGGGCCACCGAAGTAAGGCGCAGGTCGCCTCACTTCTTCGATCAAGCCTTCGGCCTTCAGGTCAAACAAGATGCGCGACAGGCTCGCCTCGGACAGGCGCACCGCCTTGGCCAGAGGAGGCCGAAACATGCCGCCCGACTTGAGCAGGTGCCCAAGAATGGCCGCACGCGTCTGCCGCCGACTTCGCGGCTGCTCCGACATTTCCGTCCCTGTCGTCATTCTTACTTAGTGTAAGAATGTGCGAGGAGCGTTTCGCCTGTCAAGGCGCCCGCTGGCTAGACGTTGGACTTAGTGTTGTGCGAGGCAGCAAAGTTTCAAGCAACGGACTCGTCTTCCCACGAAACAGTCAGAATGCCGCCTGGTACATCTTGAGGATCGCATCGCGGCCGAGATCGCGCGGATTGTTGTCGAGAAGACGGCGAATTGCGTGGGCCTCGTCGACCATCGCGCCAAGGTCATCCGCGGGCACGCCGAGCGCGGACAACTTCATCTCGATGCCGAGATCCGCGCAGAACTTGTAGGCCGCCTCGAACGCAGCCGCAGGGTTCCTGGTCGCGGGCGCACCGAGCCCCTCCAGCACGCCCTCCGTCTTTGCTTCCACCGCCGGCATGTTGAACGCCAGCGTATGCGGGAAGATCACCGCGCAGGCGAGGCCATGGGCGATGTGATGGCGGGTGCCGAGCGGATAGGCCACCGCGTGGCCCGCGGTGGTGTTGACTGGCCCAAGGCAGAAGCCGCCATAGAGCGATGCCAATGACAGCGCGGCGCGCGCCTCGCGATCCGCACCATCCTTGACCGCGCGCGCGAGATAGCGGCCGACGAGGCGGATGCCTTCGAGCGCATAGAGATCAATGGCCGGATGTGCCTTGCGGCTGGTGAAGGCTTCAGTGCAGTGCGCGAGCGCATCGACGCCCGTCGCGGCCGTTACCTGCGGGGGAACAGTCATGGTGAGGTCGGGATCGACGACCGCGAGATCGGCCAGCATGAAGCGGCTCTGCACGGCGAGCTTGTTGCGGGTCGCGGGATCCGTGACGAGTGCGCGGATGCCGCCCTCGCTGCCGGTGCCTGACGTGGTCGGCACCTGGATCAGCGCGACGGCGCGACCCGCCACCTTGTCCGGACCGACGACATCGGCAAGCTTCTGCTCGCCGGTGCTGAGCACGGCGACGAGCTTGGCGAGATCCATCGCGCTGCCGCCGCCGAAGCCGACCACGAGATCCGGCCGCGCCGCGTGGGCCACGCCGAGCGCCTTCTCCAGATTGGGAACGTCCGGCTCCGGCTTGACCTCGCCGAATACGGTCACCTCGCCCGGCAGCGCGAGCAGGTCGACGCGCGCCGCGTTGAAGGCATCGGCGACGACGAGCGGACGCCGCACGCCCTTCCCGCGTGCGAACCGCGCCACCGCGGCGATAGTGCCGGATCCAAACTCGATCACTTCAGGGCGAATGATTTCGATCGACGCAGAAAGGTTGGTCATGGTTCTCTTTCCCGGACTCAGGCGCGCGTCGCGCTGGCGGCAAGACGTTCGGCATATTCGATCGCCTCGATCAGGCTGCGCTCATTGGCGATGCCCTTGCCGGCGATGTCGAAGGCGGTGCCGTGGTCGACGGAGGTGCGGATGATCGGCAGGCCGAGCGTGATGTTGACGCCGGACAGCTCCTGCCAGCGGCCGGTGGCAGGATCAACCTCGAAGCCGAGCAGCTTGACCGGGATGTGTCCCTGGTCGTGATACATCGCGATCACGGCGTCGTACTGGCCGGCGCGCAGTTTCACGAACACGGTATCGCCCGGCACCGGGCCGACGATGTTCAGCCCATCGGCGACAGCCTTCGCGATCGTCGGCTCCGACACGTCAATGTCCTGGCGGCCGAACAATCCGCCCTCGCCGGCGTGCGGATTGAGCGCGGCCACGGCGATCTTCGGCTTGTCCAGGCCAAGGCCGCGCAGCGCCTTGTCGGTGAGATCGATGACATAGCGCAGGCGTTCCGGCGTCAGCCGCTTCGGCACGTCCTGAAGCGCGACATGGGTCGAGACATGGCTGACCCGCATGTTGCCATGGGCGAGCATCATCACCGATCCCTTGACGCCGGTAAGCTCGGCCAGCATCTCGGTATGGCCGGGATAGTGGTAGCCCGCCTTGTTGAGCGCTTCCTTGTTCAAGGGCGCGGTGACGATCCCGCCGATCCGCCCGGCCTGTGTCAGGCGCACGCCCTGCTCTACCGCCTTGAACGCGAAGCGGCCGCCGTCGGCCGTCAGAACGCCGGGCTTGATCGGCTCGCCTTCGTCATCGGCCTGGAGAAAGCACAGATTCGGCCAGTCCTTGTCGGACGTGTGCACCTCGGGGATATCGAGTTTCGCGGCCAGTTGCGCGGCCGCATTCTTCAATGCTGCGCCGCTGCCGATGATCAACAGCCGGAGATCACCTGCTTCGATCCGCGATCGCAGCTTCTCGCAGGCCTTGATGATGATCTCCGGACCGATCCCGGCGGGATCGCCCATGGTGATGGCGAGATGCGGATGGGTCATATGTCGTGTCTCTCGTTGATCAACTGATTGTCCTGCAACAGCGTGTGCCACAAGTTCGGCGCGCCGAAGGCGCCTGATTTCGAGATCACCGCAACGCCGTCCCAGCGGCCGCCGCGAATGATCGAGCACGGCAGGCCCGGCATGATGCGCCCAGTCACCTCTAACGCGTTTGCGTCCAGCGCAAGGCACAATGCCCGCAAGGTCTCGCCGCCCGCAACGATCAGCGTGCCCGGCGGCTCGAGCGCCGTGGTCACCGCCCCGAGTCCGCGCGCGATGCGGCGCGCCGCCTCATCGCGGGACAGACCGGGCGCGAGAGCGAACTTCACCAGCGCGACGCCTTCCGTACCGAGCTTGCGGCGAACCGGTCCGGCGTTGTCTTCACCAGTTTCCGCAAGCGCAATGACGGCATCACCGCAGGCTGCCAGCTGTGCGGCCGTCGCAGGTTGATCCGATCCGAACAGCCCGAGGACCGGCTTGCGCAGTACCGACGGCGCGGACGCATCGCTGCCGCGTGCGAGCGCGCCGGCGAGACCGCCGCTGCCGCACCACAGGACCGGCTGCGACGCGCGGCGTCCGATCGCGACGATGCGATCGAGATCATCCTCGCTCTCAGCGTCGAAGACGCTGATGCCGGCAGGCAGATCGGCGTCGAACCGTCCCGTCTGCGCGTCGAGGCCTTCGGCTGCGAGCTGCGCCAGCAGGTTGTCGCCGACCCGCGACCAGCTCCCGTCGTGCGCGCGCGCATATTGCTGGCCGCCAAAGGTGCGGCGTCCCTGATAGGCGAACGCCGGAGCCACGATGCAGGCCTTCCACGGCGCCGATCGCAGGCACGCCCCGAGCTCGGCAGCCCAGGCGCCGCGCAACAGGCTGTCGACCTTCTTGTAGGCGATCGCCCCATTGCGTAGCAGCGGCGCGAGGCGCTCGACGATCTGCGCGCTCTCGGCCTTGTCACGCTCCCGCGTTCCGGTATCGACCGCGAGACATGCAGGAAGCTGCGAGGGCAGTGCCTCCGCCCATGTCACCTGAAGTGGTCCGCACATACCGACGAACTCGGCGGCCGTGTCCAGCGCACCGGTCAGATCGTCGGCGAGAAGGCGGAGCGTCGGCTTCACGCCTGCTCCTTGACGAGCCCTGTGGCCAGCAGCTTGTCGGCGTTCTCCTGCGACAGCGGCAGCAGCGGCGGCCGCATCCGGCGCCAGCCGGCATGGCCGGTTTCCTGCGCCAGCAGCGTCTTCAGCGAAGCGATCTGCGGGAACACGGACACACGCTCGCGCGCCTTGACGATGCGGTTCTGCGCCGCTTCGAGCGCGGCGTCATCATCCTTGTAGTGACGGAACACGTAAGCGAGCTCGCGCCCCACCAGGTTCGAGGTTGCGGTGATGCAGCCCGCGCCGCCCTTCTTCAGCAGCGGCAGCAGCAGCGGATCGGCGCCTGCGAGCACGGCGAAGTCGGGGAATTTCTCGATCATCGCCGTCATGTTGGCGAAGTCACCGGAAGAATCCTTGATGCCGACGATGACGTCCGGATAGGCCGCGCGCAACCGCGCGACCACCGCATGCGGGATCGGCTGATGTGACATCTGGGGGATGTGATAGAGCACGACCTTGAGCCTGACATCAGCGACACGCTGAATGACCTCGCTGTAGGAGGCATACAGTCCCTCGTCCGTGACGTCCTTGTAGTAGAATGGCGGCAGCATCACGACGGTGGTGGCACCGAGCGAGAGGGCATGCCGCGTCAGCTCGACCGTCTCGGTCAACGCCGGCACGCCGGTTCCCGGCAGGAGCTTTGACGGCGCGATGCCGGCGCGGACGACGCTCTCGATCAGCGCCTTGCGTTCGCTCGCGGAAAACGAGTTGGCTTCGCCGGTCGTGCCCAGCAATGCGATGCCGTCACAACCTTCGCTCAGAAGATGGCGACAATGCTTGACGAAGACGGCATGATCCGGCGCAAGATCGGCATCCAGCGGCGTCAACGCCGCGCAAAACACGCCTTTGGGCTGAACGTCCACGACGAGAGCTCCTCCGTTGGCATCCGGCCGATCGATTGATCGGAATCCGAACAATTGTTGTCAATCCTTGAGGATGTGATTAGACTTCGCAGTCGCGGCCGTCAAGCGAGCAGCCCATGCCTTTTTATCCGGGAGGGCTCCCCTGCTTGCCAACGGGCCGAAGTAAAGCGCGGATTCGCGAGTGGTTCCAACTCTCTCGTGGACGACGCGCCGCCAGATGAAGGAACGAACATTGGCCAAGACCGCATCGCCAGCCGACAATCCCAAGAACTTTGTGAACTCGGTGGCCAAGGCCTTCGCAGTGTTGAAGAGCTTTTCGGCCGAAGAGTTCGAATTGACGATCACAGAGATTGCCGAGCGCGCCGAGATGGACCGCGGCACGGCGTTTCGCCTGGTGCAGACGCTGGTCAAACTCGGCTATCTCCACGCCAACGAGGCGTCGCGCCATTATCGCCTCAGCCTGAAGTGCCTCGATCTCGGATACACCGCGCTCTCCGCCGGCAACCTGCGCGGCCAGGCCGAACCGCTGCTCCGCGAACTGGTCCCGGCGCTCGGTGACGCCGCCTCGCTGGGTGTTCTCGACGGCAGCGACGTCGTCTATCTCGCGCGCGTCAGCGCCGGTCTCGACCGCCACAAGATCGACCGCAGGCCCGGCAGCCGGATCAAGGCCTATGCCGCGGCACTCGGCCACGTCATGCTGGCGGGTCTGCCGAAAAACGAGCAGATCGCGCGGCTCGAGGCCACCGAGCGGATCAAATTGTCGGAGCGCACGCTGACGGATCTGAAGGCGCTGCTCACGCGGCTCGATCAGGTGCGCAAGCAGGGTTATGCCGTCTCGGACGGCGAGAACGCCTATGGCCTGCGCACCCTCGCCGCACCCGTCTTCGGCCCCGACAAATCCATCGTGGCCGGCATCAGTCTCACCGTCGACGCCAACCGCATCGATATCAAGACGTTCGAGAAATCAGCGCTGCCGGAAGTGCTACGCGTCGCCAAACTCCTGACCAACGCAGTCCAGATGAGCGGCTGATCCCTCTTCCAACCGGGAACCTATTGAACCCCCTGCGGCAATGAACGCCAGACGTGGCGCATCGACCGCCGCGTCAACGCGTACGCTTGACGGAGGGCGCTCGGGCAGGTCTAATAGGCATTAACAACATTTGTTCGCATTCCGATCAAACAGAGTCGGAACGAAACCGGACATAGCGGGCTTCACAACACCGCGTCCGCGTCACCAGAGGAAACACCACTGATGCAAGCCATCCTCAATGGAGAGAGCACGCTCATCGTCACGATGATCGCCGCCTACATCGCCTTCACGTCGTGGCTCACGATCAAGCTGCGCAGCAGGACGAGCGATCAGTTCATGACCGGCGCGCGCGCCATGCCGGCCGTTGTCGTCGGCGTGCTCATGATGTCCGAATTCGTCGGCGCCAAGTCGACCGTCGGCACGGCGCAGGAAGCGTTTCAGTCCGGCATGGCCGCCGGATGGGCCGTGCTCGGCGCCTCGATCGGCTTCCTTCTGTTCGGGTTCTTGATGGTCAAGAAACTCTACAATTCCGGCGAATACACGATCTCGGCCGCGATCGCGCAGAAATTCGGCAAGTCGACCATGCTCACGGTCTCGGTGATCATGATCTACGCTCTGCTGCTCGTGAACGTCGGCAACTATGTCAGCGGCGCAGCCGCCATCGCCACCTCGCTGCATATCAGCCTGCCCGTTGCGATGTGCATCATCGCCGTGGTCTCTACGTTCTATTACGTGTTCGGCGGCCTGAAGGGCGTGGCCTGGGTCACGATCCTCCACAGCGCCATCAAGGTCGTCGGCATCCTCATCATCTTCGCGGTCGCAATGTCGTTGACCGGCGGGATCGCGCCGATCCAGGCGAAACTGCCGGCTTATTATTTCAGCTGGGACGGCAAGATCGGCTTCACGACCATCTTCGCCTGGACCTTCGGCACGGTCGGCGCGATCTTCTCGACACAGTTCATCGTGCAGGCGATCTCCTCGACGCCGAGCGCCGACGACGCCCGCAAGGCGACCCTCTACGCGGCCGCGTTCTGTCTCCCTCTCGGCTTCCTGCTCGCCCTGATCGGCGTTGCGGCAAAATTCCTCTACCCCGACATGAACAGCCTCTACGCGCTGCCGGTATTCCTGGAGAAGATGCCGCCTCTGGCCTCCGCCTTCGTGACGACTTCGCTGGTCGCCTCGATATTCGTCAGCGTCTGCACGGTCGCGCTCGCGATCGCCTCGCTCGTGGTGCGCGACTTCTATGTCCCCTACTGGAAGCCGACGCCGGAGCGCGAGTTGAAGATGACGCGCGTATTCTCGGTCGTGATCGGCATCGTGCCGCTGGTGTTCGTGTTCTTCGTTCCCGAGATCCTCAAGCTGTCGTTCTTCACGCGCGCGCTCAGGCTGTCGATCACCATCGTCGCCATGATGGGCTTCTATCTGCCGCTGTTTGCCAGCAACCGCGGTGCGACCACGGGACTGATCGGGGCCGCCGTCTCGACGACGGTGTGGTATCTGCTTGGCAATCCCTTCGGCATCGACAACATGTACATCGCAGCGGCGACGCCCCTGGTCGTGATGGCGATCGAGCGCCTCGTGCTCGGCCGCCCGCCCACTGAGCGCGCCGCGCCGGCGACCACGCAAACCAGTACTTTTGTGGAAAGGACTTCAGCATGATCGCGGACATCGAGATCGCCGACGGCGTCGTGCGACAGGCGGCCGGCGAACCCGACCGGTTCGACGCCTTCATTCCGTCGCCCTGCGTGCAGAACCACGCGGCCAATCTGATGCCGCTTGCCAATGGCGACCTTGGCTGCGTCTGGTTCGGCGGCACGCAGGAAGGCATGTCGGACATATCGGTCTATTTCTCGCGTCTTGCCCGCGGCGCGACGCAATGGTCGCCGGCCGAAAAGCTGTCCGACGATTCCAAGCGTTCCGAGCAGAACCCGGTGCTGTTCCCTGCCCCGGATGGCGCGCTCTGGCTGATGTGGACGGCGCAGCTTGCGGGAAACCAGGACACGGCCTTCGTTCGCAGGCGCCTATCGCGCGACCACGGCCGGACCTGGGGCCCGATCGAAACGCTGTTCCCGGAGCAGCGCGGTCGCGGCACCTTCATCCGCCAGCCGATCGTGGTGCTCGACAATGGCGACTGGCTTTTGCCCGTCTTCTATTGCCACAGCACGCCGGGACGGAAATGGAACGGCGACGAGGACACAAGCGCGGTGAAGATTTCCTCCGACGCAGGCGCGACCTGGCGCGACGTGGACGTGCCAGGAAGCCGCGGCTGCGTGCATATGTGCATCGAGCGTCTTGACGATGGCTCGCTGCTCGCACTGTTTCGAAGCCGCTGGGCGGACAACATCTATCAGAGCCGATCCACCGATCACGGCCGCACCTGGTCGGCGCCGGTTGCGACCATCCTTCCGAACAATAACTCCTCGATACAGTTCACGCGGCTTGCCGACGGACATCTCGCGCTCGTCTTCAACGACTCCAGCGCCAATGCCGCGACCGAGCGCCGTCTGTCGCTCTACGACGAGATCGAGGACGAGCTGCCGCCCGTGATCGCCGGCGACGGCAAGACACACGGACGCACCGCGTTCTGGGGCGCACCGAGAGCGCCGATGACGCTCGCCGTCTCGGCCGATGGCGGACGGAGCTGGACCAAGCGCGACGTCGAGACTGGCGACGGTTACTGCATGACCAATAATTCGCGCGACCAGACCAACCGCGAGCTGTCATATCCGTCGATCAAGCAGACCGCCGACGGCGCGCTTCACATGGCCTTCACCTTCCATCGGCGGGCGATCAAGCATGTGCGCGTGACGGAGCCATGGGTCACGCACGCCGTCGGGGACTAGGACGATGGGCGGGCGGCCCCACGCACTTGTGACAGGCGCAAGTTCCGGCATCGGCGCCGCGGTCGTCGAACGCCTGCTGCGCGATGGTTGGCGCGTCACCGGCATCAGCCGCCGCCCCGCACCTCTCGACCATCCGGCGTTTGATCACCTGTCGCTTGACCTCGGGAACGTCGATGCCATCGCGCCTGCTCTCGCAAGCATCGCACCGACGGCTCTCGTTCATGCCGCGGGCGTCCTTAGGGTCGGCCAACTCGGCGCGCTCAACCATGACGACGGCGCGGCGATGTGGCGGCTGCATGTCGATGTCGCCGAGCGCCTCGCCAATGCACTGGCGCCGCGTCTACCCGAGGGCGGGCGCATCGTTTTCATCGGCAGCCGGACCGCATCGGGCGCATCCGGCCGGGGACAATATGCTGCGACGAAAGCGGCGCTGGTTGCGCTCGCACGCTCATGGGCGGCTGAGCTCGCGCCCCGCGGCATCACGGTCAACGTCGTCGCGCCCGCCGCGACCGAAACGCCGATGCTGAACGACCCGACGCGCGCCAATGTGACGCCTAAACTGCCGCCGATCGGCCGCTTCATTCGTCCCGAGGAAGTCGCCGCCAGCGTGGCGTTCCTGCTCTCGGCGGAAGCTGGCGCAATCACCGGGCAGCAACTCGTGATCTGCGGCGGCAGCTCTCTCTGAGCGCGACGCTCGCGCACGGCTTGCCAGATCGATCCGGCCACGCTCTACTCATCATGTCCTGACTCTGGGAGGAGACACGACATGATACGCTACGCCGCTCTCTTGAGCGGGCTGATCGCCCTCGCCTGCTCCACGCCCGCCAGTGCAGAGATCACACGGTTCAACGTCCTCGATCGCACCACCTCCGCCCTGCAAGGCCGCAGCTTCGGGCCCGCCGGTCAGGTCGAGAGGATAACCGCGAGCGCCACCATCGCGCTCGATCCGGCCAATCCCCGCAACGCCGTCATCACCGATCTCGACCGTGCGCCGCGCAATGTTGACGGCAAGGTCGAGGCAACCAGCGACGTCGTCATCCTCCGTCCTGCGCATCCGAACGGCATCCTGCTGTTCGAAATACCGAACCGTGGGCGCAGGCTGATATCAGCCTGGTTCGACAACAGCTCGATCCAGGGTAGCATCCGTCTCGATCAAGCCGACGACGCCGGCCGCGGCTTCCTGCTGTCGCAGGGCTACACGCTGGTCTGGGCGGGCTGGCAGGCGGACGCACCCACAGGCGCCGGCATGCTTGGAATCCAGGTGCCGGTCGTCGCGGGCATCACCGGGCCCGTCCGCGAGGAATGGAGTTTTGGCGACACGACCAATCCGCATGGCGCGACACTGAGCTATCCCGTTGCGGACCGGGCAAGCGCACAATTGTCGGTGCATGCTCGCGCCGACGATCCGCGCCAAACTCCACCGGAGCTCAAGCTCAGCTTCATCGACGACAAGACGATCGAGATCACGCGCCCGGCCGGCTTCACCTCGGATGCGCTGTACGAGCTGACCTACACGGCGCGCGACCCGAAGCTGACCGGAATGGGTCTCGCCGCAATCCGCGACGTCGCCGCCTTCCTGAGGCGCGAGGGCGGCCCGACCAATCCGCTCGCGGCCGACGGCCAGAGCGGCATCTCGCGAGCGATCGGACTTGGCATCTCGCAGTCCGGCCGCGTGCTGCGCGACGTGCTTTATTTTGGGATGAACGAGGACGAAACCGGACGTCTCGTGTTCGAGGCGATGATGCCGATCATTCCCGGCGCGCGGCGCAGCTTCACCAATGACCGTTTTGCCGAGCCGGGTCGCAATCCTGGGCCTGAGTTCGACCGCCTCTATCCCGTGCTGCGTTTCCCCTTCACCTATGCCGTGACGGAGGATGCGTTCACTGGACGGCGCGACGGACTGTTGCTCCGCTGCAGCCTGACCAACACCTGTCCGCGCATCATGCAGATCGATTCCGAGTTCGAGTTCTGGGGGTCCGAAGCGAGCTTGCTCGTCACCGACACGCGCGGGCGCAATCTGGAACCGCCGCCTGAGGTGCGGCTCTACATGGTTGCAGGCAGCCCGCACGGCAATGTCGCGACTGCCGTCGTTACACACAGGCCGACCTGCACCCTGCCTCTCAATCCCGTGTATGGCGGCCCCGCCTTCCGCGCGCTGCTCACCGGCTTGCAGGCGTGGATCACCGAGGACGTGGCACCGCCGGCAAGCCGCTACCCGACACTGGCGCAGAATACGCTTGCAGCAGCCAGGGACGTCTATCCGGTGCCGATCCCGGGCCTTGGCTATCGCGCTCAGTATGCGCGCGCGGAGGCAATTGAACAGGCAGCTCCGTTGCCGAAGGTACACGGAGAATACCCGCTCTATCTGCCGCGCGCCGGCGCTGATGGCAACGCGCTGGCTGGCGTCCGGCTGCCATTGCTTGCTGCGGCTCGCGCGACCTACACGGGATGGAATGCGATCGCAGGGGCAGATGGCGGACAAACGCTGTGCACCCAGATGGGCGGCACGCTCGCCTTCGCCAGCACGCGCGCAGAGCGTCTTGCGGCCGGCGACCCCCGCCCCTCGATCGAGGAGCTTTATCCCACGCCGGATGCTTATGTTGCCGCGGTCAAGGCTGCAGCCGTGCGCATGGTCGACGATCGTCTGCTCCTTCCCGAGGATGCAGCCGATGCCGTCGCCGCGGCGCAAGCCGGCACGCTGGCCCGACTTGCGCCCTGACGGCGCGTGCGCGGGCGTATCGCCGGCAAGCCGACGGCGCCCGAGTATACATCTGTATAGTCGCCGCGGTTGGTCGTTGGACCTAAGCTTGCGTTAACGGTCTTATGCGGGATCATCATTGTCGTCTCGCGATTGCCCGTTTTCGGGATTACGGATCGTGCAAGTACCTCATGCAGGACGACTCGTTGCGATCGTAGACGACGACAACTCGGTTCGTACCGCGGTTCGCGGGCTGCTGCGCTCCATTGGTGTTTCTGCGGAGGTCTTTGCATCTGCGGAGGAGTTTCTGCGCTCCGCGAAGATGGATCAGGTTGGCTGCTTGGTCGTCGACGCCAATATGCCGAACATGAGCGGACTTGATCTGCACCAGACGCTGCTCAGCCAGGGAAATTCGATCCCCACGATCATCATAACCGCCTACCCGAGTGACCATGTCCGGGCTCGCGCACAGCAGAATGGCGTGCATTGCCTGCTCACCAAGCCGTTCAACGAGGACGATCTGCTCAGCGCCATTCGCAACGCTCTGGCTCGAGCGGGTCGGTGACCGTCAGGCCACCTTGCCGCTGTCGTTCGATTTTCCCAGCGCGAGAAGAACCCGGTCTGCCATGCGCGACAACTCGGGCAGCGACTTCGCACGCATCTTTCGCATCACCTGGCCGCGATGAACCTTGACGGTGATCTCGCTGAGGCCAAGCTCCGCCGCGATCTGCTTGTTCAGCCGCCCACTCACCACCAGCGCCATGACTTCGCGCTCCCGCGGCGTCAGCGTTTCGAAGCGGGCCTTCAGCTCAGCGCTGATCTTCTCCTGCTCGAGCCAGGCGCGGTCGCGGGCATGGCCAAGCTGGATCGCGTCGAGCAGGTCCTGCTCGCGAAATGGCTTCGTCAGGAATTCGATTGCGCCGCCCTTCATCGCCTGGACGGACATCGGGATGTCGGCATGGCCGGTGATGAAGATAATCGGCAACTGCCGCTTGCCGCTGCCGAGCTCGCGCTGCAGCTCGAGTCCGCTTTGTCCCGGGAGGCGCACATCCAGCACGAGGCAGGTCGGTCCTTCGGGCCGCCCCGCATCCAGAAACTCGCTGACCGAACCCATCAGGCTGACCCGGAATCCCGCCGACCGCAGCAGATTGCCAAGCGATTGCCGTATGCTCGGATCGTCGTCGATCACGACCACTGTCGCGGGTTGATCCTTGTCCTTGGGCTCCGTCACAAGCGCACCTTGACACGTGCTTCGACCAAGGAGTGTAGCGGGCACCCCAAGACGAGGGAAGCGGGCGATCAGCGCACATTGGCCGTCCATCCCCGACCTTCCGGTGACATAGACTGAACCATTCAGTACGCTCGGCTATGCCATCGTATAGCTAGCGAAGCGAAACGAATTCAGTAAGTTAGTAGCATGAGTAGCGAAACCATATCACTCGTGTTCCCGGCGCTCGGCGTTACGATGCCGATCGCCGCGATCGTCCTGCTCGCCGGCGTGTAACGCGCCTCGACGGAGCACCTTCCGGCAGACGCCAAGCGCAGGCAACCTCGGCAGTCATTGAGCAAACGTCAGCGCGCGCCCGCGGGTCTGCTACGAGCCATCCCCTGCTGCGTTGCATCGAAACCCGTCCGGCGTATCAACCCTCGAACCGTTCCACCAAAAAATCGATGAACAGACGCACCTTGAGTGCGAGATGGCGTGTCGGCGGATAAAGCGCGTAGAGCGTCAGTGGAGGCGCATGATAGTCATCGAGACAGGTCCGAAGACGCCCGGTCTGCAAAGCGTCCTCGCCGATGAAGACGGGGAGCAAGGCGATTCCCCGCCCGGCCACCGCTGCATCGCGCAGCACCTCGGCATTGTTGACGCACAGCGTCCAGGACGGCTGGATCCAGTGATCGCCGTCCTTGCCCGACAGCTTCCACTGGTTGCCGGTGGAGAGGAATCCGTAAGTGAGGCAGTTGTGATCGCGCAAATCGTTGGGATGCGATGGCACGCCGTGGCTTCTGAAGTAATCCGGTGAAGCACAGATCACACGGGCGATCGGCGCGATCTTGCGCGCGATCAGGCTCGAGGATTCCAGATCGGCAATGCGCAAGGTGACATCGAGACCGTCCTGGAGCGGATCGACATTCTCGTCGCTCAGCACGAGCTGGATGCGAAGCTCGGGATAACGCTGCATGAACTCGGCAATCGCCGGCCCGAGCCGAAGCGTACCGAACGACATCGGTGCATTGACCCGCAGCAATCCGCGCGGTGTAGCCTGCGACTGAGTGACGGCATGGTCCGCGGCCTCGAGCTCGCCGATGATGCCCAGCACGCGCTCAAAATAGGCTTGGCCGTTTTCGGTCGGGCTGACGCGGCGCGTGGTGCGGTTCAAGAGCTGCACGCCGAGCTCGTCCTCGAGTTCGCCGACATATTTGCTCACCGCGGATCGCGACAATCGCAGCGCCCGGCCCGCTTCGGAAAAGCTGCCGAGCTCGACCACCTTCGCAAAGGCCCGCAGGCCTGCCAGCTTGTCCATTCCGGCACCGTTTCAATTGTCGCCATTTCATAGACAGTGATGCCATGAAACGCCAGATTGTCTTTGAAATGGAGCGGAACGATATTTCCAGCATGACGAGCCGATAGGGCTCACACGCAATGGAGACAAGTTATGGCCGGCCTTCACCACGTCACCGCGATTTCCGGTAACCCGCTGGGGAACCTGAAGTTCTACAGAGAGCTTCTGGGCCTGCGGCTGGTCAAGAAGACCGTGAATTTCGACGATCCCGGCACCTATCACCTCTATTATGGCGACGAGAGCGGCACGCCCGGCACCATCCTCACCTTCTTCCCTTGGGAGCATGCGGCACCGGGCCGGGGCGGCGTCGGCCAAACCCAGCAAACCGCCTTCCGCGTACCCGCACGCTCGATCGGCTACTGGACCCATCGCTTCATCGAGAAGGGCGTCGCGCATGAGGCGCTGGAGAAGCGATTTGGCGAGAGCGTGCTGTCCTTCACCGACCCTGACGGCATGAGCCTCGCTTTGGTCGGCGTACCCGGTGCCGAGAACGAGCGCGCCTGGAGCAACGGCGACGTTCCGACCGAGCACGCGATGCGCGGCTTTCACGGTGTGACGCTGCTGCTCGATGATGCCGCCAAGACCGGCGCCATCCTCACCAATGTGCTCGGCTTCGAGGCGGCCGGCCGCGAGGGTTCGATCAGCCGCTATCGTTCGCCGAACTCAGCCGGCGGCATCGTCGATATCTATGAGGCCAAGGGCTTTCTGCCCGGCCGCATGGGTCGCGGCTCCGTGCATCATATCGCGTTCCGTGCCGCTGACGATGCGACTGAGGCGGAGATGGCGCGTAAGCTCGTGACCGAGCACGGCATGCAGCCGACCGAGCAGAAGGACCGCAACTACTTCCGCTCGATCTACTTCCGCGAGCCCGGCGGCATCCTGTTCGAGATCGCCACCGACATTCCGGGCTTTGCCGTGGACGAGCCGCTCGCAACGCTCGGCGAGGCCTTGAAGCTGCCGCCGTTCCTGGAGGCACATCGCAAGGACATCGAAGGCGTGCTGGCCCCGCTGGGCGATGAGGAGGCGGCGTGATGAGCCAGCTCTCTTTCATCCACCGCTTCGAGAAGGGCACGCGGCGCGATCTTGCGCCGCTGCTGCTCCTGCACGGCACGGGCGGCGACGAGAACGACCTGATCCCGCTCGGCCGCATGGTGGCCCCTGACCGTGCGCTGCTCTCGGCGCGCGGACAGGTGCTGGAAGGCGGCGCGCCGCGCTTCTTCCGGCGGCTTGCCGAGGGCGTGTTTGACGAGGCCGACGTGGTGCGCCGCGCGCATGACCTTGCCGACTTCGTCGATGCCACACGCAACGAGTACGGCATCGCGGCGCCGGTGGCGCTTGGCTATTCCAACGGCGCCAACATCGCGGCGGCCATCCTGCTGCTTCGACCGCAAACCCTGCGCGGTGCCGTGCTGCTGCGCGCGATGGCGCCGCTGGCAAGGCCGCCCCAGGCCGATCTTGCCGGCAAGTCGGTGCTGCTGCTTTCCGGCCAGCACGATCCGATCGTCCCTCCCGGCAATGTCGGAGGCCTTGCCAGGACTCTCGCTGCATCTGGCGCGCGCGTGGAGAGCCGCGTGTTGCCGGTCGGCCACCAACTCTCCCAGCTCGACGTCAATCTGGCGCGCGAGTGGCTGGCCGAGGAAGGATTGTCCGACGGCTCACGCCGCAACGAAGCCGCGAACGCGTGAGGTCTGTCACGGCCGCAAGATCCCGGCGCCGATTGTGTAACGCAATCGGCGCCAGCCGATGACAATGCCGGTGAGCGAGAACACGAAGCCGAGGGCACACAAGCCGACGATCAGAACGCTGCGCACGTGCGCATGCGCCAGCAGGATGGGAAAATCCAGCGTGTGCAGGGCACTGTAGAGCCAACGATAGACCCGTCGCGACGAATCCAGCTTTTGCAGCACTACGCCGTTCGAACCGTCGATGTCGAACCAGACGTCGCCGCATCGCGTGCGGTAGACGGGTCCACCCGGCAGCAAAGACGATGCAGGATACTCATCGGTCGCACTGACCGGTGTTGGAACGCCACAACCGTCCCAAAGACGCTCGGTCACTCCTGAGATATCGCGGGGATTCAGGAATGGCTGTTGCTCGTCCGGTTTCGAATCCCCTGCCCTGACCAGGATCTGCCTGTCGAGACCGACGCGGTCGCGCCGGTAGAAGCTGCCGTTGAAGGCGAACCACTCGACCTCGCGGGCCGATGGTGAGATCGGCGGCCAGTTCACGGTCGCAAGCGCGGACCAGTCGGGCACCGCAGAGGCGATATTCGCTTCGGCTTGCGTCAACTGCCCGCGTGAGAACAAGCGTCCGTGGTCCATGGACAGCCAGCCACTGAAGATCAGGGTCAGCACGAAGGTCGTCGCCAAGAGCCCGATGACGTGATGCAGGGCATGCCAGCCGCGATAGGGTGAGCGCATTCGCCCTTTTTCAAGCCTGATCCGCGCGATGCCCAGCGCAGCGCCAAGCACGGCTGCGATCAATGCGAACAGCGAGAGGCTCCAGACGACCCCGTCCCACAGCGACCAGTTGCGCCTCAGCACAGTCGGATAGATCCAGTGCACGACGCTGCCGATGAAATTCCATCCGCGCTCGCGCCGCATCGTATCCAGGACGATCTCGCCCGTGACCGACGATACGTAAAGCTCCGTCCCATCAGCGTCGGCGAGTGCCACGCGGAACAGCGGCCGATGCCGATCGAAGCCGTTTGGCACGCTCCATTGATCGTACTCGGCAAGCGCGACGATCGACGCGCGGGCAACATCAAGCCCGCGCCGTCGCGCATGATCGGTCGCGATGGCAAGTGCAACGTCCGGCGATGTCACGGCGGCGTCGGCGCCGTCCGTTGCGCGGATTGCATGCGACCGCGAAGGCCCCATGACGACGTAGACGGGACCGTCGCTCCGCCGGATCAGCCGCACGCGCGCAGCGTCGGACAGTCCGCTCGCCGCGACGGCGTCCGACGGCCCAATCCCCGCAGCCACGTTTCCCAGTGGTGCGAGACTTTCGACGCGTTCCGCTTCACTCAATGAAGGAAACGGAACGAAGTGCATCACGATTCCGCTTGCGAACCACATCGCAAACAGCAGGCAGAACGCAATTCCAAGCCAGCGGTGCAGCAGGATCGTCGCGCCCATCATGCGATCATCACCTTACCACTTGAACGCGGCGGAGATCTCATAGGTGCGCGGCGCGCCCAGCAGAACCTGATCGGGGTAGAACGGATCGCCCCAGACCGCATAGCGCTTGTCGGTGATATTGCGCACGCGGAACGTCAGACGCGTCTGCTCGACGGCGAAGACCGATTTCGGGATGTCGACGAATGCGTAGACGTCTGCGATCGTGTAGGCGTTCAGCGTCACGGTGTTCGCATCGGTGTTGTAGCGATCGCCGACGTGACGTCCGACGACGCCGAGCTCCACCGGCCAAGGTGTGAGGAAAGGTGTGAAGAAGCGATAGGATGCGCCGGCATTGGCGACGATGCGCGGCACGTTTGGCGGCGTATTGCCGGAGAACGAGCCACCGGCAAAATTGTAGTCGGCATAGCGTGCATCGACATAGGCGATATTGCCCCACAGCCGCATGGCGTCCGTCACGCGCACGGCACCGGCGAGCTCCACGCCCTTGGACTCCTGTCGCCCGGCAATGTTGAGCTGCATGCCGCCGGCGGCTGCATAGACGTTCTTGCGCAGGATGTCGTAGGCCGAGAACGACCATTCTGCCCGATTGTCCCAGAACAGATGCTTGACGCCGGTCTCGTAGGTGCGCGAGGTCGTCAGGTCGAGCGGCTGCGTTGGTGCGAGCAGGAAGATGTTGTTGGCCGAGACGTCGGCGCCGGTCGCATACTGGCTATAGAAGGTCAGGCCGGGCACCGCTTCCCAGGTGTAGCCGATGCGGCCGGTCACCGGCGCCCAGTCCTTCGAGAACGGGAAGCCCGCCTTCTCAAGACCGCCGACGTTGGTCGAATTGCGGTCGAGCCCGATATGCTCGACGCGCAGGCCGCCGATCAGCGCGAAGCTTCGGGTGATCTTCAGCCGGTCCTCGAACGACAATGCTTCGTTGTCGATGCGCGCCGTCTGCTGCTGCGTCGTGAGCGGGCCATAGTAACCACGCGCGGGATCGACCAGCGTGACGAGATCATGCGGGAAATTCGCCGCGCCCGGCCGGACGAAATCGAGATCGCTCGCGGCGAAGGTCGTCACCAGGCGATTGTCAAAACCTGCGATATTCGCATCCCAGGTCAGGTCGGTGACGTTGCCGACCAGCCGCTGGCTGTGCGCCACATAGAAGCGCTCGCGATCGACCAGGTTTGAATTGGCGTTGAACGCCTCGACCTCGTTGTTGAACCACGTACGCTCGGCACCATAGCCATAGGTCTGGCTCTTCAAGGTGAGGCCCTGCGCGAGCTTGAGCTCGAAGCCGCCACGCAGCCACACCTCCTGCGCCGCGTTGCGATTGTCGAGCACATTGTAGTTGGTGTTGAAGGTGCGGTCGTCGATCGTGACGGGGCCGAGATTCGACCCGTTGTAGTTCGAGACGTAGCTGCCGGAGACGATGCCGGCTGTGGCGTGCGACCCGCTGTAGGCGATCGGCACCAGCGGAACGCCCCAATAGCCCTTTGAGCGATCCTCCCTGTATTCGATCGCGCCCCAGAGCTTGAGATTGTCCGAGACGCGATAGTTGAGCTGGCTCGATACATCGAGCGTCTTGGTGCTGGTGTCGTCGGCAAAGCCATTGAGCGAGGAGCGGCTGACGTCGAACCGATAATCGAGACCCTGCACATTGGTGCTGCCACCGGAGCCGTAATAGCTGCGGTACGAGTTCAGCGAGTCGTACGAAAAGAATGCCTCGTTCTGGACCGGCCCGGTGTGCGGCTGCTTGGTCACGAAATTGACCGCGCCGCCGCTGGCGCCCTCGCCTGACATCAGCGAGGCCGGCCCCTTCAGAAACTCCACCGCTTCCAGATTGGCCGTGTCCATGATGCGCGAGGTCATGTTCTGCGGGCCGATCTTGATGCCGTTGTAGAGAGTATTGATCTGACTGTTGGTGAAGCCGCGCATCGAGAAGGCCGAAGGCTCCGCCGGATTGTCGCCGGCGGTCACGCCGACCGTGCCCTGCGCGACGTCCGAAACGGTCCGGTAGCCCTGCTCGCGAATCGTCTCGGCCGAGATCACCTCGACGGTCGCGGGCACCTCACGCGCAGTGAGGCCGAGACGCGAAGCGCTTTCGGCCACCGCATTCGTGTTGAGTGGTGTCTGCGTCGCGTTCTGAACGGCCGGCTTTTGCGAGGTCACGGCGGTCGCCGTTCTGTTCGGCGCCGCGCGCCGGGCGCTTCGCTCATTGCGTCCGCCCGGCTTGGCCGGCTTGCGGCTTTGGTCGGCCTGGCGGACCTCGACCGGCGGCAATTGCTCGCGGACTTGCTGCGCAACGGCTGCGGATATATCGACGAAGATGAACGGCGTGAGAATGCTGGACGCGCGCAGGAATTTGCGCGGGTAGCCGGTGCGGGCGGAAGACATGGTTCGGACCTCGGTATGACGTCAGTGGCACGTCACAGCGAACCAAGTCTCAACCTTCGGCGCAGTTCTCGCCTCCAGCTAAGCCAAATGTCTGTACTCCCCGACCGACATCTTCGCGTGTGACCACGGCTGACGGCAGGTCTCCTGGCTCGCGGGTCGTGACCTCTTCGCCGCCTTCCCGGGACCGAGAGCCCAGTGGCTTGTGACGAAGGATTCTCCGCTTACAGTTGCGGGGGCAGCTACGGCATTGGGGAAAATCCCCGCACCGCATTCCCTTTTCATCCCCGGATGGGGAAACCGTCGCGAGCATCTATGATTAGGAGCGACAGAGAGTCAATGTGCTGGCCGCGGCATTCTTGTCGCAGCGGTGCAAACGTCTGTGGAGATGCTGAATGGAGGGGGACACCTTCCTCTGGTTGGTGAGACATGCGGTCGTCGATGGCGTCGCGGGGACGATCCACGCCATGGATGCGCAGGCCGACCTCAGCGACCGGACGCGTTTGGACGCGTTGCGACGGTGCCTGCCGCAGGGGGCCGCGAGCTACGCGAGCCCGGCACGACGGACCGTCGACACGGCGCACGCGCTCGGGCTCGATCCGATCCTCGTGCCCGGGTTCAGCGAGCAGGATTTTGGCGAATGGACCGGACGACGTCACGACGATCTCGCCGCCTCGGGCGGCGAGCCCTACGCGCAGTTCTGGGCCAATCCAGCGCACGCGAGGCCGCCGGGCGGCGAAAGTTTTGAAGATCAGATCGCCAGAACCCGTGAAGGCCTTCACCGCATCGAAAGAGGACCGGCGGTCCTCGTCGTCCATTCCGGCACCATCCGCGCTGTGCTGTGCATCGCGCTCGACCTCGCCCCGGAGGCGGCGCTGCGCTTTGCGATCGAGCCACTCTCGCTCACCCGCATCGATCGGCTCGCGAACGGCTGGCGGATCGTGTCGGTCAATCAGACGATCGCTTGAGCCGTCTCAGGCCGGACGATCCGGAACATTGGCCTGCGCGAACGTCGCCATGCCATTGTGCAGGGCGCAGGCGAGCCGCACCAGCGGCAGCGCGATCGCGGCGCCCGATCCCTCCCCGAGCCTGAGATCGAGGCTGACCAGCGGCTGAACGTTGAGCGCGCGAAGCACCAGGCGATGACCCAGCTCCGCCGACTGGTGCGACGGCAGCAGGAACGGTTGACATGACGGATTGAGGCGCGCGGCCGCCAGCGCAGCAACCGACACGATGAAGCCGTCGATCAGGGTTGGAACACGCCGCTGTGCAGCCGCGATGATTGCGCCGCAGATCGCCGCGATTTCGAGGCCGCCGACTGCGCGCAGGACCTCCTCCGCAGACGCGCCCGTCTTCGTCAGGCCATGCCGTGCAAGCGCAGCGTCGATCACGCGCGCCTTGCGTGCACGCCCTACGGCATCGACACCGGTGCCGCTGCCGGCGATCTCGTCGGCGCTCACGCCGAGCAGGCTCGCCGCGATCGCCGCCGACGCCGTGGTATTGCCGATGCCCATCTCGCCGAGGATGAGGAGATCAGGCTGCTTCGCCGCCGCACGCGTCACAGCGCGCTGTCCGCATTCGAACGCAAACACCAGCTCCGCCGGCTCCAGCGCAGCTTCCACGCTGAAATCGCGCGTGCCACAGCGCGGCTTGTCCGCGACAATCCCCGCGCCCTCCGACTGTGCCAGCGAGCCGGCATCGACGACCTCGAGACTTAAGCCCAATTCACGCGCCAGCACCGAAATCGCAGCACCGCCGGCGGCGAAATTCGACATCATCGCGATCGTGACTTCCTGCGGATAGGCGGAGACGCCCTGGGCGACGATGCCGTGATCGCCGGCAAAGACGATGATCGGCACGCGCGCGGCGCGCGGCTGCTCCGTCTCCTGCAGGCCCGCAAGGTCGATCGCGACCTGCTCGAGCCGACCGAGCGCACCGGTCGGCTTGGTCAGTTGCGCCTGCCGCGCCATCGCCGCCTCGCGGTGCGAGGTCGAGATACCCGGGCATTTCTCGTAAACCCAATTGGGGAGCATGTCGTCCTGCCTCCGTTCACGCGACTGCGGTCGCGTCACACGCTGCGTTTGAGAATGTAGCTGTCCATGATCCAGCCGTGCCGTTCGCGCGCCTCCTGCCGTGCGGCGACGATGCGCGGACCGATCTCGGCCAACGCACCCGACATGACGACCTGATCGGGCATGCCGAGATAGGCGCCCCACCAGATCTGCAGGCCTTGCGGATCGAGCGACTGAAACGCCGTGCCGCCATCGAGCATCACCACCACGGTGTCGGCTCCGTCAGGCCAGCCGCCTTCGCGCAGTCGCCGCCCTGTCGTGACCAGGAAAGGCGCGCCGATATCGTTCAGCGGCAGCGCATGCGCCGCGCACAGCGCCTGGATCGACGTGATGCCGGGGATGACTTCGATCGCGGGCAAAGGATCAAGCCGTCGCGCGATCCTCAGGGACGAGTCATAGAGCGACGGGTCGCCCCAGATCAGCAACGCAACGCGGCCATCATGTACGAGATGGCCCGCGATCGCCTGCGACCAGGTCGCAGCGACCGCATCATGCCAGTCGTCGACGCCCTTGCGGTAGTCAGCCTCGCCGGCGTCACGCACCGGCAAGTCGAACTCCGCGATACGCGTCTCTTTGTTGGTGAGCACATCGGCGCAAATCGTCCGCCGCAGGTCGGCGAGATCGGACTTCTGCGTCCCCTTGCGCGGAATCAGCACGAGATCTGCCGCATTGATGGCACGGATCGCGGCAAGCGTGAGCTGCTCGGGATCGCCGCAACCGATACCTATCAGGGAGAGCGTGACCATCACGAGTGTGAAGGGCGACCATGAACGGCCGCCCCTCAGCTCATCTCTACGCCGCGTTGTGCAGGCGCGGGGTGACGAGGCCGGGCGCGGTGACGCCACGCAGCGATTTTGCCAGCGCCAGCACGGCGAGATCGGCCAGCGGCTCGATCACGATGACCAGCGCATAGGACGCGGCGAAGGTCGCGATGTTGGCGAGGTTCGCAGCGCCAAAGCCCGCGCCATAGATCGCCCAGAACGCAACCCAGGCGATGATGCCCGACTGATACGCCGTCGAGAGCGCCAGCGCCTGACGATACTGCAGGTCGACATAGGCCGTGTCGCGGGGGATGATGCGGGTCGCGAGCGCCTGGATCGCGAACAGCGGCACCAGCAGCGTGGTGACGTTCATGCCGTATTGCGGCAGGTCGGTCGGCACGAAGAACAAGCCTTGCAGCAAGAGACCAAGCGCGAGACCAAGGGCCGCCGGCGCCGCGCCGAACAGCAGGAACAGGGTCGAACCGAGGATGAAGTGCACCTCGGAAACCCCGACCGGGAAGTGCGGCAGGATCTCGAAGAAGGTGAAGACCAGCGCGGTGGTCGCAGCCGTCCGTACCGCAAACGAGCTGACGCCCTGCTCGCGCACGGTCTCCGCCGTAAGCTTCAGCGCAACGCCGCCAGTGGCGATGCCGGTTGCGTAACTCAACACGAGCTTGGCGCCCGTCACGATTCCTGGTTCGATATGCATGGTTCAAGTCCTTCCTGCCGTCACACCCGACGGCCTTGGCGTCCAAACGTGCAGGGCCGGTCTCCTGGCTCGCGGATCGAAGGGGATCTCCGGCCTTCCCGAGCCTTGCGGCCCAGTGGCGGATCGGAGCCCCTCACCGCTTACAGTCGCGGGGGCGGCTGGGGTTTGGGGCGCCGCAACTGGGTCCGCCCACCCCCATTCCCGATTATGCTCCGGCGCTTTGCGCCGCATCGAGCACCATGCCCCTCTTGTGTGCCTCTTTCGCAAGCCGGGCGTCAAGGGTCGAACGGCAACTGCGGACATCATCACGACGATTCTCCCGCTAGTGCGCCAAACAGGATGACGGCGGCGGTGGTCGCGGGCACGGCCTGCGCGAGCTCTTCGGCGAGCTTTGCGATCGTGGTGCGGACGAGCCGCTCGTCGGCGCGGCCCAGGGATTCCGCAAACAGCGCGGGCGTTTCCGGCGAAAGACCCTGCGCAATCAGCTTGGTGGCCAGTTCCGGGAACGTGCGCCGGCCCATATAGATCACCGTCGTCGCATCCGGGTCGGCCAGCGCCGCCCAGTTCAGATTTTGCGGAAGCTGCCCGGTCACATCGGCCCCGGTGACGAACTGCACCCGGCGCGCGGTATTCCGCCGGGTCAGCGGGATGCCGGCTTGCGCCGCCGCGACGCAGGCCGAGGTGACGCCGGGCACGATCTCGTAGCCGATCCCCGACGCCCGAAGCGTCTCGATCTCTTCCTCGAGCCGGCCGAAGATGCCGGCATCGCCGGATTTCAGCCGCACCACGCGCGCGCCGGTCGCCGCATAATCGACCAGCAGGCGGTTGACATGCTGCTGCTTGGTCGAGGGCCGGCCGGCGCGTTTTCCGACTGCCACCAGATTGGCGCCGGGTCGGGCAAGCTCGAGAATCGTGCCGGAAGCGAGATCGTCATAGAGCACGACGTCGGCCTCGCGCAGCCGCGCCGCGCCCTTGAGCGTCAAAAGCTCGGGATCGCCGGGACCGGCGGAGATGAAGGAGACGAAGCCGCTCACCGGTCCTCCGCAATCAAATGAAAGAAGGTGCCCGTCGCATATCCGCGTCGCGATCCGGTCTCCGCGACGGTTGCGCCCGTCGCGTCACGCACGATCGCAAGCGATACATCAGGCTGCGCGAGAATCGTCGAATAGTGGAATTCATGACCGCGCAGGCGCGCGCCGGGCTGATGTCCCGACATTGGCGCTGCGAGCTCGGCAAGACGGTAGCCAAGGTGCATGCGGCGCTTGGCAAAGCTCGTCTCCAGGCCCAAGAGGCCAAGCATCTCGTGCCGCGCGCCGTCGGCATCGGTCAAGGCCGCGCCCATCACCATGTAGCCGCCGCATTCGCCGTGGACCGGCCGCGTCTCGGCGAAGGCGCGCAAGCGCTCGCGAAAGCGCGCATTCGCGGCGATACGGCCGGCGTGCAGTTCCGGATAGCCGCCGGGCAGCCAGCACACATCGGCGCTTGCATCGGGTCCCTCATCGGCGAGCGGCGAGAACGGCAGGATCTCCGCACCGGCAGCACGCCAAGCCTCGAGCATATGCGGATAGACAAAGGAGAACGCGGCGTCGCGCGCTAGCGCAATGCGCTGGCCTGGCGGCGTGACGTTAACCCGGTTCGTGATTGCCCGCGATGTCCATGCAGATGCCGCGCCGAGCACGGCGTCGAGATCGACGTGCTCGCCGACGAAGCGCGCGGCCTCATCGATCAGGCGACCGATCTCCGTCTGCTCCTCCGCCTGCACCAGGCCGAGATGCCGTTTCGGCACGCTGATCTCGGCGTGGCGCGGCAGCGCGCCGAACACGGCAATGCCCGCATTGGCCAAAGCGCGGCGCACGAGGTCCTCATGCCGCGGGCTCGCGACGCGGTTGAGCACGACGCCGGCGAGACCCACCCCGCTGCGGAAATCCCGCAAGCCCGTCGCAATCGCGGCCGCCGTCTGGGCCTGGCCGGACGGATCGATCACCAGCAGCACCGGCCAGCCCATCATCTCCGCGATGTCGGCGGTGGCGCCCGTCCCCGAGACGCCGCGCGCGGCGACGCCGTCGAACAGGCCCATCGAACCCTCGGCCAGCACGAGATCGGCGTTCGCACCGCGGCTGACGAGATGCTCGATCGTCGCGCGATCCATCGCCCAGCTATCGATGTTGACGGAGGCACGCCCCGTGGCCGCGGCATGAAAAGCAGGATCGATGTAATCGGGGCCGCTCTTGAAGCACTGCACAGTGAGTCCGCGATCGCGATAGGCGCGCGCGAGCGCTAACGTCAGCGTCGTCTTGCCGACACCGGAAGCCGGCGCCGAGATGACGAAACCCGCAGGCATCACGACTCCTCCGGAAAACGCGGCGCCGGCCCGACCGGCCGGTAGCGGCGGTCATAGTCCGCGGCGTAAAGGCGGCTCTCTGAGAATTCCTCCGAGCCGAGTGTCCGGCCGACCAGGATGAGCGCGGTGCGCCCGAGCTCGGCGCCGACAGCCGCATCGAGCGTGGCAAGCGTCGCGCGCACGATGCGCTGGTCCGGCCAGCTCGCGCGCCAGACGATCGCCACCGGACAATCCGCGCCATAATGCGGCGTCAGCTCCGCAATCACCTTGTCGAGCAAATGGATCGACAGATGAATGGCAAGCACCGAGCCGGTCGCGGCGAACGCAGCAAGCTTCTCGCCCTCCGGCATCGCGCTCGCCCGGCCTGGCGTACGCGTCAGCACCACAGATTGCGTAAGCCCCGGCAAGGTCAGCTCGGCTTCCAGCGCTGCGGCGGCCGCCGAGAAGGACGGCACGCCCGGCGTGACGGTGAAGGGAATGCCGAGCGCGCGCAGGCGGCGCAATTGCTCACCCATCGCCGACCAAATCGAAACATCGCCCGAATGCAGCCGCGCGACATCCTTGCCTTCCGCGTGCGCGTTGGCAATCTCGGCGATGATCTCGTCGAGCGACAATGGCGCCGTGTTGACGATCCGGGCGCCCTTCGGGCAGTGCACCAGAACGCCTTCGGGCACGAGCGAGCCCGCATAAAGGCAAACCAGTGAGGCTGCGATCAGGTCGCGCCCGCGCAAGGTGAGGAGATCGGCGGCGCCCGGCCCTGCTCCAATGAAATGCACGGTCATTCGCCGTCTCCCTCCGCAATCGCCGCGGTCGCGGTCCGGTCCTGCGAGACCACGCGCGTCGCAATCAGGCGCGCATCACGGCCCGCTGCCGCGAGCGCGACGGCTTCCGCCACCGATCCGGTGCCGAATTTTTCCTTGATGAGGCCTGACTGCGTCGGCGTCGTAATGCCCACGAGCTTATTGGCGGAAATGGCCTTGATCGGCACGTTGAATTCGACCGCGAGCAGCTTCAGCGCGGCGCTGTCCGCCTTGTCGCTGACGGTTGCGACAGCCGCTAAACCTTCCACACCGCCGGCGGCGAGAAGCGCCTCGCGCAGCGCGGCAAGCGTGACGTCGCTCCTGAAGCCGAGCCCTGCGACCCTCATCGCACCGCGCTCCATTGCACGACCGGCCGCGCCACCTCCCAGGAGCGATAGCGCCCCAACGAGCCCGCATGTGCGATCTCGACCCGCATCAAGTCGCCGCCATGGCGCTGGTGAAGCTCCACCAGCAACGTTTCCGTCTCCAGCGTCACGGCATGGGCCACCAGCCGCGTACCTGACCCAATGCGAGACCAGATAGCATCGAACATCGCGGCGTCGAGACCACCGCCGATGAACACGGCGTCCGGCGCCGCCAGACCTACCAGTGCACCGGGCGCAGGTTCGGCGATGACGGTGATCTTGTGTGCAAGTCCGAGTGCCGTGGCATTGCGCCGGATGTTTACAACGCGGTCCTCGCGCGCCTCGACCGCAATCGCCGAACCGCCGCACAAGGCCCATTCGACCGAGATCGAGCCGGAGCCCGCGCCGATGTCCCAGAGGCATTCACCGGGTCGAGGCGCCAGCGCGGACAAGGCCAGCGCGCGCATCGGCCGCTTTGTGATCTGGCCGTCATGCGCGAAGAGATCGTCGGCAAGTCCGGAACTGCGCGGAATGCCATTCAGGCCCCTTGTCTCTAGCGCGACCGCGATCAGGCTGTCGCCGGCTTCCGCCGTGAAACCGTCTGCACGATGCGCTCTGATGTTTTCTCGCGGGCCGCCGAGCGCGGTGAGAGTCCACAGTGCTGAAGCACCCCAGCCCCGTTCCGTCAGCCACTTCGCGAGATCGCCGGCGGCCTTGCCGTCGCGCACAAGGCAAATAATCCGCGCACCATTGGCGAGATGCGGCACCAGGCGTTCGAACGGCGCGGCGTGCAATCCGAGACAGACGACATTCTCCAGCCGCCAGCCCAGCCTCGCCGCGGCAAGCGAGAACGTCGACGGCGCGGAATGCGCGATCCACTCACCGGCCTGAAGCCTCTCTGCGAGGCTGGCGCCGGCGCCGTGCCAGAACGGATCACCGGACGCGAGCACCGCGGTGGGCCGGCCGCGGCAGCCCAGCACGACATCCGCATCGAACGGCACTGGCCACGGGCGGCCACGATCGGTTATGCCTGCCAGCGCAAGATGGCGCTCGCCGCCGAACACGGTCTCGGCCCTGGCAAGCGCCTTTCGGCTTGCCTCGGAGAGGCCGGCAAGGCCATCTTCGCCGATACCGATGATGGTCAGCCAGGGATCAGCCATGATGCGCGCCCTCATTCTGGGCGGAACGAGTGATGCGAATGCGCTCGCCACGGAGATCGCGCGCGCCGGCGTCGATGCGATCTATTCCTATGGCGGTCGCACCCGCGTGCCTGCCGGACAGCCCCTGCCGATCCGCACCGGCGGCTTTGGCGGCGTGAGCGGACTTGCGGATTACATCCGGCAAGAAGGCGTCACGCACGTCATTGACGCCACGCATCCCTTTGCCGCTGAGATGAGCCGCAATGCGGCCCTGGCCTGCGAGGAAACGCAAACACCGCTGATCGCGCTCGAACGCGCGCCCTGGATGAAAGCGCCGCGCGACAACTGGATCGAGGTCGAGGATCTCGCCGCCGCTGTCGCGGCGCTGCCCGAGGAGGCGGCGCGCGTTTTCCTCGCGATCGGCCGGCAGCATATCGCCCCGTTTGGCGAGAGACCGCAGCACACCTACACATTGCGCTTCGTCGATCCTTCCGAGGCGACGCTGCCGTTCGAAGCCGAAATCATCGTGTCGCGTGGGCCGTTCACCTTCGAGGGCGAGGTTGAGCTGCTGCGGTCGCGTGGCATCGCATGGATCGTCGCCCGCAATTCCGGCGGCGAAGGCGCGCGCGCCAAGATCGACGCGGCCCGCGCCCTTAGCCTGCCCGTCATCATGATCGCACGGCCGCGACTTCCCGAGCGGCTGCGGGTAGAAAGCGTAGCCGAAGTCATGGCGTGGCTCGGTCATCGGGCCTGCCTCGGTGCATAGACCCAACGGCCGACACGGCGCGTCTGCGAATTGCCGACGATCACGAGCGTGCGCATATCGGCCATCTCCGGTGTCGCCTCGTTCAGCGCGACCGTCTCGATCCGCTCGTCCGGCGCGCTGATCGCGCGGGCGAAGATCACCAGCCTCTCGCCGCAGCCCGCCTCCTTCAGCACCGCGAGCGCGCGGCCAAAGCCTTCCGGCCGGCTCGCCGAGCGCGGATTGTAGAGCGCAATGGCGAAATCGGCCTCCGCCGCGAGTCGCAGGCGCTTCTCGATCAATGGCCATGGCTTGAGATTGTCAGAGAGATTGATCGCGCAAAAATCATGGCCGAGCGGCGCGCCCGCGCGCGCGGCGGCGGCCAGCATCGCGGTCACGCCGGGCAGCACGCGGATCGGCAGTTCCCGCCATTCTGGAGTCTGTTCAAGCGCCTCGAATACGGCCGACGCCATCGCGAACACGCCGGGATCGCCGGACGACACCACGACCACCTGCCGTCCTTCCGCTGCAAGCCGCAGCGCTTCGCTCGCGCGCTGAAGCTCCACGCGATTGTCCGAGGGGTGCAGCGTCAGGCCATCGCGGGGCGCAACACGCGCGACATAGGGAGCATAGCCCACGACGTCGGTCGCAGCCGCGAGCGCAGCAGAAACCTCCCGCGTCACCAAGGCCTCGTCGCCGGGCCCAAGCCCCGCGATGGTCAGCGTTCCCGTCATTCGCCGGCGTCCATGCGCCGTCCCCGCCCGTGCACCAGCACGATTGCAAAATAAGGACAGTCGGATTCGTCGATATCGGCGAGCCGCGCAACGCGCTCACCAGGCATGGTGCCGCGCTCGACCAGCCAGGCATCATCGAGCCTGCCGGCGGAGGCGAGCGCGCGACGCACTTTTCGCAGATTGCGACCGGTCTTCATGATGACGAGCGCATCGGAATTGCACATGCGCTGCTCAAGCTCGTCCTCGGCCAGCGTGCCCATCAGGACCGTCGTCACGTCATCGCCGAGCGCGATCGGCTGGCCGACCGCGTTCCAGCAGCCGGCCATGCCGGGAATGCCGGCAATGACCTCGATCTCGACGCGCCCCTGCAAACGTGCGTGCAGGTGCATGAAGGAGCCGTAGAAGTAAGGATCGCCTTCGCAGAGCACGACGACGTCGACCGCGCGCGCCAGCCGCGCCAGCCGCTCGGCCCATTCGTCGTAGAAGCCGGCGAGCAGGCGCACATATTCCAGGCTGTCGAAGGCGATCTCCGTCGTGACCGGATATTCCATCGGATATTCGGTGACGTCGCCTGCGAGCATGCCCTCGACGATGCGCCGCGCCTGGCCGGGACGCCCTTTCTTGCGGAAATATGCAACGTGCTTGGCCGTGCGCACCTCGCGATCGGCGCGCACACTCATCAGATCGGGATCGCCGGGCCCAAGGCCGCAGCAGATGATACGCCCCATCTCTATTCGCTCCGGCTCGCCAGCGCATTCACGGCGGCAACGGTAATCGCCGAGCCGCCGAGGCGCCCGTCGACCGCCAATGCCGGCGCCGGCGGATTCGCCATCAGGGCTGCCTTGGATTCGGCCGCGCCGACGAAGCCGACCGGACAGCCGATGATCGCCGCCGGACGTGGACAGTTTTCGTCCTCCAGCATGTTCAGCAGGTGAAACAGCGCGGTCGGCGCGTTGCCGATCGCAACGATCGCACCGTTCAGATGCGGCCGCCAAAGCTCGAGCGCCGCCGCCGAGCGCGTGTTGCGCATGGTTTCGGCGAGCGCGAGCACGGCAGGATCGCCGAGCGTGCAGATGACGGCATTGTTCGCCGGCAGCCGCGCGCGCGTAATTCCTTCCGACACCATGCGCGCATCGCACAGGATCGGCGCGCCGCTCTCGAGCGCCGCGCGCGCGGTGCGCGCCATGCCGGGCGTGAAGCGGACATTCACCTCGAGCCCAACCATCCCAGCGGCATGGATCATGCGCACGACGACCTGCTCTTCGTCCGGCGTGAAGCGCGCGAGGTCGGCCTCGGCACGGATGGTCGCAAAGGATTGCCGATAGATCGCCGCGCCGTCGGTCTCGTACACGTGCGGCATCAGCGCCCTCCCATTAGCACGGAGGGATTTTTGACGATCTCGGCGCCGCTCAGACCACGCCGCACAGGCATATCGCGGGTCGAGCCGCAACGGACGAGATCAAATCCGTCACGAGTTGCAACGAGCGTAAGCGTTGCCGGTCCCGAATGCGCGCAACCCTTGGCGCAGCCGGAGACGTGAAGCCGCGCATCAGGCGCGATGTGAGGCGCGAGCGCGGCAGCAAGCGCGCGGGTGTCGGCATGTGCCTCACGGCAACGCGGCGCGCCGCTACAGGCGATCACGCGCAGCGCGGGATCATCGGCCCGGGTGATGAGGCCTTCACCGCCCGGCAACTCGCGCATGCCCTCCGCCAAAATCATCCGCCACGGCGTCATGCGCAGCGCCGACGCGCAAGAGGCAAGATGAGTGAGCGCCGAATGCGGCAACTGCCCAAAGGCCGCACCAATCATCGCGCCTTGCGGGTAAAGATCGGGACGGGCTGCAGCTGCCGTGACGGCAGGCTCGACCCCGCCACGCAAGGCGTCAGGCAATTTCGCGCCGGCAGCGATATGCGCTGCCATCCGCCCTCGCCTGACCTTGGCGTCACGGGATGCCACGAACCACTCTGCCAGCGCGAGCGCCGCGGTCACAACTTCTCGCCGCGTAACCGCGCGCCCAAGTTGCGCGCCATCGGCACGCACCATGAGCGCCCCCGTACGGTCGCGCTCGATCCGGATGTCCGCGGATGCGCTCGTCAGCACACGCTCACGACCGTCATCAATGGCAAAGCCGAACTTGGTCGGAAGATCGAGCGCGCTACCCGCAAGAGCCTGCTCGAGCTCGTCGGCGAGCAGGCAGGTGTCGTCGCCGGCGTTCCAGAATGGCGTCACCAGAATATTGCGTCGTGATTCGGTCTCCGGATCGGGATCGAGCAGGCCCAATTGCGCGAGGCCGTCGAGGAGAGGCAGATGCGCCGCCTCGGTCACGCCCCTCACTTGAAGATTGGCCCGGCTGGTCACGTCGATCAAACCGTTGCCATACCGCGCGGCAAGCTCCGCAATGCCTGCCGCCTGCGCCGCCGCCAGCCGGCCGCCATGCGGGCGCACGCGGACCACGAGGCCGTCACCCGACAGCATCGGCCGCAGCGCGCCGGGACACCAGCCCTTGATCGCGACCGCGCTCATGAGGCCTCCTTCAGCGCCGCCGCGATCGAGTTGCGGCGGGTCTTCCAGAGGGCGGCTTCGTGCAGGCGAGCGAAGCAGATTTCGATCGCAGCCAAGGCGGCCGGATTTTCCCGCGCCATGAACGACCGGACATCGTCGTTGCCTAGGGTCGCATCATAATAGACATCGAACAGATGCGGCGGCACGGCGCCCGCCAGATGCGCGAATGCGGCCATGTGCTCGAGCGTCGCAGTGATCTCGGCAGCGCCGCGAAAACCATGGCGCATCATGCCTGCGATCCAGTCCGGGTTGGCGGCGCGGGCGCGAACGACGCGCGAAATCTCTTCCGTAAGCGCGCGCGCCTGCGGCTGGTCGGGCCGCGTCGCGTCGAGGTGATAGAGCGACGGCGCGGCCACGCCTAGCTTTGCCGCCGCAGCCGCAACGCCCGCCTCATGCGCGGCATAGTCGGCGGCGAGCAGCAGGTCTGTCTCTGGCAGATCCTGCACATGGACGAAGGCGTTGGCGCTGGCGAGCCTCGTCTCGATGCCGGCGCGATCGGGCCGCATCTCGCCGTCTGAAGACAACGCCCAGGATGACGCCGACAGCCAGGCCTCGCCGGCCGCCTCACGCGAACCTTCAGTGAAGACATCCGGTATCGAGGAGAGGCCGACGCCATATTGTCCGGGACGTGGCCCGAACACGCGCGCGGCGCGCGTGCGATAGGGATTTTCGTTACCCTCGTCTTCGCGGGTCGAGAGTGCCTCGCTGGCTGCCTCGAACAATTGGGCGAGACCCGCGAAGACGTCGCGGAACAGTCCCGACACGCGAAGTGTGACGTCGATGCGAGGACGGCCGAGCTCGGCCAGCGCGATCATGTCGTAGCCAGTCACGCGTCCTGATGCGTGATCCCAGCGCGGCGCGAGCCCGGCCAGATGCAACGCCATCGCAAACTCCTCACCCGCCGTGCGCATGGTCGCGGACCCCCAGAGATCGACGACGAGCCCCTTCGGCCAGTCGCCGTGATCCTGCAAGTGGCGGCGCAACAGTTCTTCGGCGAGCTTCACACCTTGCGCATGCGCCGACGGCGTCGGCACGGCGCGCGGATCGACGGCGAACAGGTTGCGCCCGGTCGGCAGCACGTCCTGGCGCCCGCGATAGGGCGAGCCCGCTGGCCCGGGGGCGACGCGCCTGCCGGACAGCGCCGCAATGAGCGCGTCCCTCTCCGCTTCGCCGCAAATCCCCCGACCGAACACATGCAGGCCATCGCCGAACTGGCTTTCCTTGAGATCGCAGACGAAACGGTCGATGCGTGGAATCGCTTCGGCAGATAGCGCCGATGCGGCAAGGCCGAGGTCGGCGTCGAGGCCGGCCGCGTGCGCCTCGTCGCGGATAGCGGCAATGAGCCGGTGCCGGCGCGCGGGATCGAGGCCGTCGGCGGTCGAATATTCGTCGAGCAGCTGCTCGAGCCGGCGCAAGCCCTCCGGCACCGCGGACTTCGCCAGCGCCGGTGGCAGATGGCCGATCGTCACCGCACCGGTGCGCCGCTTGGCCTGCGCGGCCTCGCCGGGGTCGTTGACGATGAAGGGATAGACGACAGGCAGACCGCCGATCAGCGCCTCGGGCCAGCAGGACGACGACAACGCCACGGATTTCCCCGGCAGCCATTCCAGCGTGCCATGCGCGCCCATGTGCACGACGGCGTCCATGCCCTGCTGCCGGAGCCAGAGATAGAACGCGACATAGGCATGGCGCGGGGTGCGCGAAAGATCGTGATAGTCGGCGTCGCGGTGACTGACATAGCCACGTTCCGGCTGCACCGCGATGATAGCCTTGCCGCTTCTGATCGCCGCGAAATGAAATGCGCCGCCGCGGCAGCTCGGATCATTCTCCGGCGGCCCCCAGGCGCGGGCCAGATCGTCCTGCAATGCCTGCGGAAGGCGGCAAAGCGCCGCGCGATAATCGGCTGCGCTCCACGTCAATTCCTGTTTCAGCAAGTGATCGCCGAGAGCACTCTGTGGTTCAACATCGAAGCCAGCTTCGCTGAGATCAGAGAGCAGCGCCTCGACGGACGCAAGCGCATCGAGCCCGACCGCGTGGGCGATCTGGTGCGGCCGACCGGGATAGTTGGAGAGCACGATCGCCAGCCGCTTCTCGCTTGCCGGCTTCTCCGCGAGCCGCTGCCAGGCCGCCACGCGCGCAACGACGGCGGCAATGCGCTCTTCGTCCGGCCGATGGGCGAGATGCGCGAATTGCAGATCAGGATCGCGCTCGCCAGCCGACTTGAAGCTCACCACGCCCGCAAACACGCGGCCGTCGACCTCCGGCAGCACGACGTGCATCGCAAGATCGCCCGGCGAGAGACCGCGGAGCGACTCGGCCCAGTCCTCACGACGTGCCGTGGAGAGCGCGACCTGGAAGACCGGGCATGACGCAGCATCGAACGGCGTCGTGCCGTCATCGCCAAGCGCAGAGAACGCCGTCGCGTTGACGATGGCCGCTGGCAGACATTGTGCAAACAGTGCGCGTAGCCAATCCGCCACGCCGGGCGCTTTCAACGATGTAACGAAGACACCAAAGGCTTCGAAACCTCTCTCGCGCAGCGCTGCGATCAGCGCATCGACGGGCGCAGTATCGGCGGCCGTGAGATAAGAGCGATAGAAGGTCACGATCGCGCGAGGTTTTCCGCCGGGGTCGGGCAGCGCCCCGACAACGCCGCTTCCCGGCTCGTAAAATCCAATCTCGGGAACCTCGATCTCACCTACCACCGGTCCCGCATAGAGACCCGAGGCCAGCGCAAGCTGCGCGATCGCGGCTTGTGCGGCGACCGGTCCGCCCTTGTCGCAGAGCACTTTCAGCCGTCTGAGCGTCGAGACCGGCAAGGTCGAGAACGCATCCAGCCGTTCATCGTCGCGACCATCCGCTGGCAACACGGCAAGCGCGATGCCGCGGTCCTTCGCCAGTTGCTGCAGGGCTGCAAGCCCATACGCCCAATAGGACTCGCCGCCGATCAGGCGCAGCAGAATGCCGCGCGCTTGCGACAGCGTCCGCTCGATATAGGTGTCGACCGACAACGGATGACGCAGCTCGGCGAGATTCGCCAGCCGCAGCGACGGCAGGCTCGCGCACCCTCGCCGCCAACCAGCCGCGAACGCGGCGAGATCTGAGTCCGAGAACGAGAGCACCACGAGATCGGCCGGATCCTGGCCGATGTCCCTTGGCGTCGCAGTCTCTTCCAGACCACGGCTCTCGCGGAAGACGACGTGCATCAGATCCCAAGCCCTGAGATACCAAGTCCTGCCTTGATCGCGGTCTCGTCGATGTCGCCATGCTCGCCGATCACGACCAGCTTGGATTGCCGGGGACGCACGCCCCAGGGCTGATCGAACTGGTGCCGCACGCGTTCGCCGACCGATTGCAGCAACAGCCGCATCGGTTTGCCCTTGACCGCGATATAGCCCTTTGCGCGCAGCACGTTCTGCTCGCGCGCCAGCCGTTGCACCGAGGCGATCAGCGCCTCGACGTCGACGACCTCAGGCAGATCGATCACGACGGAGTTGAAATCATTGTGCTCGTGATCGTCCTCGCCGTCGTGATGCGAGGGGCGCGCGGCGAGATCATCTTCGGCCGCCGCCTCAAGACCGAGGATCACGCGCAAGTCCACCGCGCCGTCGACGACCGGCAGCATTGGAACGGGGCGCGGCATTTCCGCCGCGATCGCCGCCTTCGCTGCTTCGAGTCCCGCCGCGCCGGCAAGATCGGCCTTGGTCAGGAGCACGATATCGGCGCAGGCGATCTGGTCCTCGAACACCTCCGACAGCGGCGTCTCGTGATCGAGATTCTCATCCGCCGCGCGCTGCGCCTCCACCGCAGCCGGATCGGGCGCGAAGCGTCCGGCCGCGACAGCCTCGGCGTCGGCGAGCGCAATCACGCCGTCGACCGTGATGCGTGAGCGGATCTCCGGCCAGTCGAACGCTTTCAGCAGCGGCTTCGGCAAGGCCAGCCCCGACGTTTCGATCAGAATATGATCCGGCCTCACCCGACGTGCGAGCAGTTGCTCCATCGCCGGAATGAAATCGTCGGCCACGGTGCAGCAGATGCAGCCATTGGCGAGTTCGACGATGTTTTCCTCCGGGCAATTGGCATCTGCGCAGGATTTCAGGATCTCGCCGTCAACACCTTCGCTGCCGAATTCGTTGACGAGCACCGCGAGCTTCTTGCCGTTGGCATTGCTGATCAGATGCTGGATCAGCGTCGTCTTGCCTGATCCCAGAAAACCCGTGACGACCGTGACCGGGACTTTTGCGAGCGTGTTCATTCGGCGGCCTCCGGCACGACGGCGATGGGGGGAATGCGGGCAAGCGATTGCTTGCGGAAGATTTCGGGGCGGCTGCGCCATGGCACGATGCCGTCGGGCGCAGCCGCGTAAGCCGAAGCGCCTGCGATCACATCGTTCGCATTGGCATCCGACAGGCGGCCGTAGACGTAGGACCATCGGCCCGGCGCGCTGAGTGCGACCGAGCAGCCCTGGCTACACGCCGAGAGGCATTCGACGGGAACCAGGTTGACGCCTTCGGGCACGCCGGCCTCGAGGATCGCGGCATGCAGCCGTGCGCCGGGCGTGGCTTCACCTTCGCCGGGTGTCTGCCCGGCGCGGCAGGTGATACAAACGTGAAGTGTGACGGCCATCGCCCCTTCCAGGATATCTGCGGGAGGCGATGAGGCGCACGAACCGCTCGAAAGAGGGTCCGTTTCCCCGTCGCGGAACACCCCGTCCGCCGGTCCAAAACAGTCGCGCTGGCAGGTCTCCCGGCTTGCGGAGCAGGGTATTTCCCTTCGATCCCCGCCTTCCCGATCCCATGGGATCAGTGGCTTCGGGCATCTCTCCGGTCACGGTCGCGGGGGCGGCTGCTTTTCGAACACGAATCTTGCCGATTCGAGCCCTATCGCATTCCCTCTTCGCCTGTCGTAGGACAGGAACCAACACTGGCCCACCATTTGCCCATGGCCGCCACTTGTCAAGCCGAAGGACCATTTCAGATGACGCCTGAACCGGATACCCCAGCGGTGCAAGACACCGACGCCCGGCATGCCACGAAAATGGCGAAGAAGAAGGTTGCCCGCGACAAGATCATGGCGACCAAGAGCGGCGAAAAGGGGCTGATCATCGTCCATACCGGCGCGGGCAAGGGCAAGTCCTCCTCCGCCTTCGGCATGATCGTTCGTTGCGTCGCGCATGGCTTCCCTTGCGCGGTCGTCCAGTTCATCAAGGGCGCCTGGGATACCGGCGAGCGCCGCCTGCTCACCGGGCATTTTGGCGATCTCTGCCAGTTCCACGCCATGGGCGAAGGTTTTACCTGGGAGACGCAGGACCGCGCCCGCGACATCGCCGCGGCGAAGGCCGGCTGGGAGAAGGCGAAGGAGCTGATCCTCGACCCCAATTTGCGCATGGTCGTGCTCGACGAGATCAACATCGCAATGCGCTACGACTATCTCGATATTGCCGAGGTCGTCGACTTCCTGAAAACGCAGAAGCCGCCGCTGACGCATGTCGTCCTCACCGGACGCAACGCCAAGGACGAGCTGATCGAGATCGCCGATCTCGTCACCGAGATGACGCTGGTGAAACATCCGTTCCGCTCCGGCATCAAGGCACAAGCCGGCGTCGAGTTCTGAGACTTCGATGGCGCGCGCATTGATGATCCAGGGAGCGGGCTCGGACGTGGGCAAGTCGCTCGTCGTCGCGGGCCTTGCGCGTGCCGCAAAGCGCCGCGGCCTGCGCGTGCTTCCCTTCAAGCCGCAGAACATGTCGAACAATGCGGCGGTGACCGTCGATGGCGGAGAGATCGGCCGCGCGCAGGCGCTCCAGGCGCTCGCCGCCGGCGTCGAGCCGCACACCGACATGAATCCCGTGCTGCTCAAGCCCGAGACCGATGTCGGCGCGCAAGTCATCGTCCAAGGCAAGCGCATCGCCACCGCGCGCGCCCGCGACTACGCGGCGATGAAGCCGACGCTGATGGGCGCCGTGCTCGAAAGCTTCGAACGGCTGAAGACGCGCGCCGATCTCGTGCTGGTCGAAGGCGCCGGCAGCCCGGCCGAAGTCAATCTGCGCAAGGCCGACATCGCCAATATGGGCTTTGCCCGCAAGGCTGATGTTCCGGTGGTGCTGGTCGGCGACATCGACCGCGGCGGCGTCATCGCGCAGCTCGTCGGCATCAAGACCGTGATCGATCCTGACGATGCCGCGATGATCCAGGGGTTCGTCATCAACAAGTTCCGCGGTGATCCCACGCTGTTCGACGACGGCTACCGGCTGATCCAGGACAAGACATCCTGGCGCGGCTTTGGCGTGCTGCCCTGGTTTAACCGCGCCGGCGAATTGCCGGCCGAGGATGCACTGGGATTGGGCGACGCGCGAAGGCCCGGCAGATGCAAGATCGCGTTTCTGGCGCTGTCGCGGATCGCCAATTTCGACGATCTCGATCCGCTCAAGCTCGAACCAAACGTTGACCTCGTGATGGTCCGTCCCGGCGAAGCCATCGCGGGCGACGTACAGCTCGTCATCATCCCTGGCTCGAAATCGACGCGCGGCGACCTCGCCTTCCTGCGCGCGCAAGGCTGGGACATCGATCTCCTCGCACATCACCGCCGCGGCGGGCACGTGCTGGGTGTCTGCGGCGGCTACCAGATGCTCGGCCGCAGCGTGGATGATCCCGAAGGCATCGAGGGCTCGACCGGCGCGACAGCCGGCCTCGGCCTTCTTGAGGTGACGACGGTGATGTCGCCGCAAAAAACGCTGACGCGCGTCACCGCGCGCCATGCCGGGACCAGCGAGCCGATTGACGCTTACGAGATTCACATTGGCCGCACCGATGGGCCGGATCGCGCGCGTCCCTTCGCGATGCTCGATGGTGCACCGGAGGGCGCCATCTCCAGCGATGGGCGCGTGCACGGCAGTTATCTGCATGGGCTGTTCACGTCGGACGGTTTCCGCAAGGCGTTCCTCGCGCAGCTCGATATTCCCACGACAGACCAGCCATACGGCGCAAGGGTCGAGAGCGCGCTCGACGCACTCGCCGATCACATCGAGGCCCATCTCGACGTCGAAGGCCTGCTCGCGCTGGCGCGCTGAAGGTCAACTGGAGAGCGTTGACGCAAGACGCGCCCATTCCCTCTCGTCGCCCGGCAGGCCCAGGCGCAGCCAATTCGGCTGCTGGCTGAAGACGCGCGACCAGATCCGGCCGCGCGCGAGCTTATCCTGCGCGGCAAGCGCATCACCGACATCGTACAGACGAAACAGTGGCGTGCCGCCGATCAGCCGCCATCCTTGCGCAGTCGCCATGGCATCGAGACGTGCGCAGTCTTGGCCGAGCCGCGCCGTCGTTGCGCTGGCCCATTCGCGATCGAGCAGCGCGCGCCGACCGACGGCGATCGCAGCGCCTGAGACCGGCCACGGCCCCGCCATCGCTACGAGCGTTGCAATGTCCGCTTCCGCGCCGAGCACAAAGCCAAGGCGCAAGCCTGCCAATCCGTAAAACTTGCCAAACGAGCGCAGGATCAGGAGGCCGCCCTGGCCAGCTTCGGGCGCGAGCGAGAGTTCGGGCAGCGCATCGGCAAAACTCTCATCGATCACGAGGCGACCGACGCGCGGCAAGATTGCAAGCAGATCGGCCTTGTCATGCTGCCGACCGTCGGGATTGTTGGGATTGACGACGACGGCGAGATCGGCACCAGCGAGCGCGTCGAGATTGGAGACCTCGGCAACGTCCCAGCCGACCGGAGAAAGCACCGCGGCATATTCATTGTAGGTCGGCGCGAGAATGCGCGCGCGGCCCTTGCGCGACAAACTCGGCAGACACTGGATCGCCGCCTGCGCGCCGGCCATGGCGAGCAGCGGCGCCTGCGTTGCATAGGCCTGCCGCGCGGCCTCGTGCAGCGCTTCAATCTCGGATCGCGACGGCAGCGCACGCCATGCGTGCTGTTCGATCTCGCCCACCGCGTAAGGCTGCCGATTGATGCCGGTCGACAGATCGATCCAGTCCTTGATGCGCCCGCCGAAACGCTGCATCGCGGAGTCGAGATTGCCACCATGCTCGCGCATCGCCGCCCCTCAAACCAATGCCAATGCTACGAGTAAGCCGCCCAGCAGCAGCATCGCGCGAACGTAGAGTTTCAGGCCCAACCGGATGTCAGCGCCAAGCGGATCGCGCGCGCCCGCGTTCAGCCAGGGCTCCTCGGTCACAGCGCCGTGATAGCTGCGCGGCCCGCTCAGGCGCACGCCGAGCGCACCCGCCATTGCCGCTTCCGGCCAGCCGGCATTCGGCGAGCGATGGCGATTTGCATCGCGCGACATGCAGGACAAGGGCGCCCAAGGGTGCGCCGTCACCAGCGCGAACAACAGGCCCGTCAGCCGCGCCGGAATGAAATTGGCGACGTCGTCGATGCGCGCGGCTGCCCAGCCGAACCAGAGGTGACGCTCGGAGCGATGACCGATCATGGAATCAAGCGTGTTGATCGCCTTGTAGCCAAGGATGCCGGGCAGGCCGAGCAGCGCGCCCCAAAACACCGGCGCCACGATGCCGTCGGAAGCATTCTCTGCGAGGCTCTCGAGCGCCGCACGCGCAATCCCGGCCTCATCGAGGGACGCGGGATCGCGGCCGACGATCTCTGCGACCGCAAGCCGCGCCGCGTCGATATCGCCCGACTGCAGGCGCTGCGCGACGGCAGCGACGTGATCGTGGAGCGAGCGCAGTGCGACCAGCGGCCAGGCCAGAACCCCAAGCAGGACGGCGCTCCACCCGGGAACGAGCCAGCTCTGCACGATCCAGCCGATGCCGGCGCACAACGCGATCACCAGAAGTGCGGCGGCGACGCCGGCCATGCGCCGCGCCTCGGGCGCATCTTTGGACCTGTTCCAGTTGCGATCGAGCAGAGCGATCAACCTGCCGATCCAGGTCACGGGATGGCCGATCCGCGCGAACAATGCGGCGGGCCATCCCCAGATGGCATCCACAGTCATCGCTACCGCCATCGCACCGGCAAATCCCACGTCACATCTCCTCGCATGCCCTGATGCGCAAGATTTGGGTCACAGCGCAAGCCCCTCCTCGCCGATTTCGGCTTTGTCTTTGCACCCGTTTGGTGGTTAGTGCGGGTCAGAACGGGAGGTTTCATGGCGGTTGTCCTGATCACGGGAGGGGCGAGGTCCGGGAAAAGCCGTCGCGCCGAGGCGCGCGTCCGCAGCTTTCCCGGCCGGCCCGTCTACATCGCGACCGCGGAGGCGCTCGATGCGGAGATGGCGGAGCGGATCGCGCACCATCGCGCCCGCCGCGGCGACGAGTGGATCGAGCGCGAGACGCCGCTCGATCTCGTGGCGGCGCTCGATGCGACCGACGGCGGCGGGGCACGGCTCGTCGACTGCCTGACGCTGTGGCTCTCCAACCTGCTCCATGCCGGCCGCGACTGGTCGAACGAGGCAGCGCTGCTCGCCGCTGCACTTCGCAGGCAACAGAGCCCGGTGATCCTCGTGACCAACGAGGTCGGCCTCGGCATCGTGCCCGACAATGCGCTGGCGCGCAGGTTTCGCGATGCCGCAGGCCTGCTGAACCAGGCGGTTGCCGAAGTCGCCGACGAGGTCGAGCTCGTGGTTTCGGGCCTGCCGATGAAGGTCAAGTGAAGCTATGACCAACCGCACGCAACTCACCGCCATCGTCACGGATTTGCGGATCGGCGTGTCGCTCGCCACCATCCTGCCGCTCGGCCCGTCGACGCCGGTCGGCGATGGCGACATTGCGCGTGCGGGCTGGACACTGCCGGTCGCGGGATTGCTGATCGGTCTCCTCAGTGCCGGCGTGTACGGAAGCGCACATGCGCTCGGCGTGACGCCCGGTCCCGCCGCGATGCTGGCGCTTGCGAGCACGATCATCATCACCGGAGCACTGCACGAGGACGGGCTCGCGGACGCCGCCGACGGTCTCGGTGGTTCGACGCGCGCGCGAAAACTCGAGATCATGCGCGACAGCCGGATCGGCAGTTTTGGCGTGTGCGCGCTCATTGTCTCGCTAACACTGCGCTGGAGCGCTCTCGCCGCCATCGCCGCCCCGCGCTCGATCCTCATCGCTCTATTGCTAGCGCATGTCGCCGCGCGCGCAGGCCTGCCGCTGTTCATGGCGCTGGTGCCGCCGGCGCGAACGGATGGATTGTCCGCGGGCGCCGGCCGGCCCGCAGGGCCAAACGCCGCCATTGCGCTCGGCCTCGGTGCCATCGTACTCGCGATCGGCTTTGGGCCGGGCAAGGCAATCCTGGCCGTGATCCTCCTCGCCTTTCTCGGCCTGCTGATCGCCTGGCTCGCGATCAGGCAGCTCGGGGGACAGACCGGTGATATACTCGGTGCTTACGAGCAAGTCGCCGAGACCGCCATCCTGCTGATGGCCGCCTCGCTGTTTCATGCGGCCGCCTGATGATGGTCTCTTTTGACGACGATTTCCGCCGGCAATTGCGCGAGCTCTTCGTCTGGCGGCGCGACGTGCGGCGCTTCCGGAGAGACCCGCTGCCCGAGGGCACGCTGGAGCGGCTGATCGACATCGCGTGTCTCTCGCCATCGGTCGGGCTCAGCCAGCCCTGGCGCTTCGTGATCGTCGAGGATCCGGCGCGGCGCGGCGCCATCATCGACGACTTCAAGATCTGCAACGCGGACGCGCTCAAAACCTATTCCGGCGAGCGCGCCGCGCGCTATGCCGCCCTCAAGCTCGCCGGCCTCGAAGAGGCACCCGGACATCTGGCGGTGTTTTCAGAAAAAACGTGCGAGACCGGGCACGGCCTCGGCCGCGCGACGATGCCGGAGACCCTCGACTATTCAGTCGTCGCCGCAATCGTCTCGGCCTGGCTCGCTGCGCGCGCCGACGGCATCGGCATCGGCTGGGTGTCGATCCTTAACCCCGCCCGCGTGCGCGAGATTCTCGACGTGCCCGTCAACTGGAAATTCATCGGCTATCTCTGCATCGGCTATCCCGAGGCCGAGCTCGATCGTCCCGAGCTCGAGCGGGTCGACTGGGAACACCGGCGGCCGTCGACGGACGTCACGATCCGGCGCTGAGGCGCTCTGTCACGGCAGATTGTCCCGCAAGAAGATATCGATGCGGATACGCTCCTGGTCAGCACTGATCGGCTCGCCCGAGCAATGCGCGAGCAACACGCGCGCGGCGGAGCGCGCCTCGTGGCCGGGATCCTGGTTGATGATCGCATCGATGGTGCCGCGCACCAGAAAGCGCCCCGTGAACTGGGTGAGCTCGTGGGCGATCCAGACCACATCGCGGGCACGACCCGAGGCTTCCAACGCCTCCGCGATGCCGCGATTGCCCGCTCCGCAGGAGTAGATGCCAAGCAGATCGGACCGTCGCGACAAGAGCTCTGTGGTCAGTACGCGCGTGCGCTTGCTGTCGTCGCGCCCCTCCAGCACCGGCAGCACAACCAGATCCGGATATTCGCTCGTCAGAATCTGGTGGAAGCCAAATTGTCGCTCGGTGTGATCGCGTAGCGACAGCGAGCCGGCGATGACGGCCACGCTGCCTGTGCGTCCCGAAAGGAAGCGTCCCATCAGGGTCGCAGCCGTGCGACCGGCGGCCGGATTGTCGATACCGACATAGTGCAGGCGCCGCGCGCTCGGCGCGTCCGAGACCAGCGTCACCACGGCAACCCCGCGGGCCGCGAGATCGTCGATCGCAGCACGCACGCGCGGATGATCGAGCGCGATGACGGCGACACCGTGATAGGCCGTCGACAGCTCTTCCAGGGTGCGGGCCAGCACGTCCGGGTCGAACACGTCGACGTGCAGGATATCGATGAATCCGCGCTGGCTCGCGAGCCATTCAGCCGTACGTTGCACTTGCTCGGTCAGGTTGGTCATGAAGCTGTTGCTGCCGGTCGGCAGCACGAAGGCGAAGCGGAACGTCTGGCCACGAGCGAGCCGGGCGGCGGCGACATCGGCGCGATAGCCAAGCTTTGCGACCGCCGCCTCCACGCGCGCCACAGTTTTGGCACGCACGCCTTCGCGACGGTTGACGACCCGATCGACA